>CAYHSI010000019.1:0-16278 GCA_964359225.1 uncultured Anaerolineaceae bacterium | reverse complement strand
TCAAGGTGGGGATCCCCTATTGGAAGTGGCTGGAAAGCAACCCGCAGGTGACGGCCAGGGGGCTCGTTCCCGGAGAGTCGCTGACCATCCCGCCTCGGGATGCCATGCTCGAACTGCCGGTGATTCAAGGCAAGCGAATAGTCATCAGCATTAGCGAGCAGCATATGTGGCTTTATCAGAATGGGGAACTAATTCGGGAGAATGTCGTCAGCACCGGCATCCCGAATTCGCCGACCATGCCCGGCCTCTTCCAGATCAAATCCCATTATCTGAATGCGTACGCTTCCAATTGGGATCTCACCATGCCGCACTTCCTGGGCATCTACCACGCGGTTCCCAACTTCCTCAACGGGATCCACGGTCTCCCCCTGCTATCCAACGGGGTCCGCCTCTGGGCCAACGTGCTGGGGCAGCCGGCATCCTATGGGTGCGTGATCCTCGACCTGGAGGCGGCCGAACAACTTTACAGCTGGGCGGAAGATGGGGTCGTGGTGGAAATTCGCAGCTAGGCTGCTCAGAACTCGATCGTTTCTATCTCGCCGCTCGTGAGATCGACCACCGAATACGACCTCGACTCAAACTGAAGCCCGCCCAGCGCGCCTGGGTTGAAAACCCGGGTCGCCCCGATGATTTCGTCGCGGCGCCGATGGGTGTGACCGCTGAAGACGAATCGATGAATGCCCGATCGGATCACCCGACCGAGTTCCGCCAGGTCGTCTCCATGGGTCACTGCGATCGATACCCCGGCGATCTCACCTTCGAAGGTTGGCAGGGCGATGTTGTGGGGGTCGAGCTCACGCAGCGTACGATAGATCTCCGCGGACTCACGGTCCATGTTGCCGTCCACGTAGATCACTTGAAACCCTTTCAGCTGGTGCACGATCTCGGGGCCGATCATGTCTCCGCAGTGAATCAATTGGCTGATCCCCCGCCGGCGGTAATCGGCCAGAGCAGTCTCAAGGTTGGCCACATCGTCGTGGCTGTCTGAAAGCACTCCGAGTCTCATCGGTCGTCTACCTTGCCAGAAGTCGGCGGTCGGCTATCAGGCTCACACCGGGGCTGGTCGGCGGCGCCGCCGGAATTCGCGCAAGATCTGCCGGGCGGCATTGCGGCCTGGGGCCCCGCTGACGCCTCCGCCTGGGTGCGCGCCCGCCCCGCAAAAGAAAAGGCCCGGAACCGGCGAGCGGTAGCTGCCGTATCCCGGAATTGGCCGCAGGCTGGCGAGCTGGTCTAGCCCCATCTGCCCATGGTAGATGCTGCCTTCCGGCAGTCCGTATTCCCGTTCGTAGTCCAGCGGGGTAAGTACCTGGCGATGGGCGATTAGCCCAGGCAGATCGGGGGCATGCTCCGCAACCAACGCCACAATCCGGTCGCCGAGACGATCCCGCTCCGCGTCCCAGCTCGAGTCGCGTAGCCGATAGGGAGCATATTGCATCGTGATGGTCAGGATGTGCTTTCCAGCCGGCGCCAGCGAGGGGTCGTGCAGGGTCGGGATCGTCATGTCCAGGGTGGGTCTTTGCGAGAACTGCCCGTATTTCGAATCGTCGAAGGCCCGTTCCAGGTAGTCTAAGTCGGGGCAGACCAGGAGATGCCCGGTCAGGCCCGCCGGGTCCTTGATCGCGGGGAAGTCGGGGAGTCGCTCCAGCGCGAGGTTCACTCGGGCCGTGGTGCCGCGGAAGCGGATATTTCGAACCCGTCTCACGACCCGGACCTCAAGCTGCGAGGCCCCTACCAAGTCGAACAGTGTGCTGCGCGGATCGGCGCTCGACGCGACCACACTGGCACGGATCTGCTTTCCGTTGCGCAGCTCCACCCCGACTGCCCGGCCGTCGTCGAGCAGGATCCGTACCACGGGCTCTCCGGTGCGGATTTCGGCCCCTTTGGCCTGGGCGGCGCGGGCCAGCGCCTCGGAAAGCTGGCCAGTCCCGCCGCGTACGAAGCTGGCCGTCCGCGGCAGTCCTGGGGCACCGAGGTACAGCAGCGTGAACGCCGTGCCGGGAGCTTTGGGCCCCAGGGCGCTGCCGGCGACCGCCAGCGAGCCGAGGGCGCCCTTTACCGGCCCGCTTTCGAACCATTCGTCCAGCAAATTCTCGGCCGAAAGGGGAATCGTGCGGAGCAATTCCATCATGCCTGAGCGGCCGAGCAGGCGGATGCCAACTGCCACTCGGGCCCAGCCCCGGAGTGCGGAGAGCGACGGGGGCAGGGCGGGCGGCGTGAGCCCGATTGCCCGATCCAACCCGCCGGCCAATTTGCCAAACTGCCGCAGGAAGACGGGATAACGCTCCGCGTCCGGCTTCGAGAACCTCGCCAATTCTCGGCCGGCCCGTTCCGGCTGTCTCCAGAAGAGAAGGGCAGAATCCGGACCGAGCAAGGAGGCGCAGCGGATGGGACTCTCGAACCGCCGAAGGCCGTGGTCCGCCAGTCCCAGTTCGCGCTCCACCTCCGGACGCAGCATCCCGGCAGTCTGGGCCCCGGTGTCGAACCGGAAACCTGGGAAGACTTCCTCGGTCGCGGCCGCGCCGCCCAAGATGTCCCTCCGCTCAAGCACGACCACCCTAAGGCCGCCGCGGGCCAAATAGGCGGCGCTTACCAGGCCATTGTGGCCGCCCCCGATGATCACGACGTCGTATTGGGGGTTGATTTTGGCCATGACCTCTAGGCTATCCCTGCCGGGACCAAGCATCTTGAAATCATCCGGAACTGGCCTTAGAATACCGGAGTCTGTTCATCCGATCGGCCCAGGTTCGGCCAACCCCAAGGAGTGTCCATGCCCAGTGACAAAGTTCGCTCTGATTTTGACGAATTGTCGAAGATTGGTCAATTGTTCAACGCGCAAAGCAGCGCCATCGCCGGTGTGAACCGCCGGATCAAGTCCGCCCAGGGGACTTTGGAAGGCGGCGACTGGATCGGCGAGGGTGCCAAGAAATTCTTCGCCGAGATGGAGCAGCAGGTGAATCCATCCTTGAAAAGGCTGGAGCAGTCGCTCGCCGATGCTTCCCGCAAGACCCAGCAGATCGCCCAGATCATGAAGCAGGCCGAAGACGAAACCAGCAGCATTTTCAAGCTGCTTTAGCCAGGTCCACCGATCACAGATTAGGCCAGGAGGCCCACGATGCCTGACGTAAGAATGAACTATGACTCGATGAAGAAAATGGAAGACGCCTTTTCTGCGGCTCATAAGCAGTTGGACGATTCCATGCGAACGATGCAGAAGCTGGCCAAGATGATGGAAGACGGCGCACTGGTCGGCGATGGCGGCACGGCCTACCGCGGCGCCATCGAGCAGAAATTGCTCAAGCGAATGAAGGCCCTCGACGCCAAGATGGTCGAGCTTGTGAAAGACATCCAGGGTGCGGTGGTCGCTACCCGCGACGGTGTTTCCACTGCCCAGAGCCGCTTTAAGTGAATCGACTTAGCAGCCAATAAGGAGTCAACCAATGTCATTCCTGCAGTTCATTCGCTCCGAAGTCAGCAACGTATCCTCCGGAGTTAGCCAGCAGCAGCAGATCGTCTCCGGGGTCTTGGACCAGATCAAGGGCTATATTCCCAAGGTCCAGTCGGCCTGGATTGGCGGCGACGAGAAAGAATTCGAAGCCGATGTGATGCGCAAGGTCGTTCCAGCCATGATGGAACTCATCGCGGCCATCGGAGGCGTCAACCTGAACCTCAACAAGGCCACCAGTGTCATTGATCAGGCTGATGCGAAAGTACGGAGCCTGGCCGACGAGCTGGGCGATATCTTCGACAAGATCTAGCCCGAACCCCAAGGAGGACTAATCCAGTGGCTACCACAACCGTGCAGATGGACTACAAAGTCATTTCGGATGTTTCGAAAGGATTTAAGACTGCGGCCGACGTCCTAACTACGGTGGCGAAGGTTCTAGAAGTCCTAATCAACATCCTGCGCGCCATGGCGTTCGCCAGCATGGGGACCACCTTGGCGCTTGCCAATTATCTCGAGCAGATCAAGAACAAGATCAAACCCCTGGCCAAACTGTGCACCGAGTTCAGCGGTGACCTGGCCTCCGCAGTCGGCGACCACAGGAAAGGCGACATCGCAGGCAAGCGATACTTTGGAGAGGGAGTGCGGCGCTAGCTCTGGCAAACCGTTCGCGGTCGGATGACTCTTTGGGGAACTCGGGGTCCGATCTTAGCGAGCGACGACCTGGAGCAGGGTAGCGGCCGCAAATACGGCGGCAATCAATAGGAACGATCCAAGGAGCGCTATCAGGAAGTACAACCGGCGGGGGATCGGCCTCCGCTCGGGCGGAGGGTTTGAGTAGATCTTCGTCAAGGCAGCGGCCAGTTCGATCACGTTGTTATACCGGCCGGTCGAGGCCACCGCCCGTTCCACAATTGCGGTAACCCCAGATTGATCCAATTCGGGCCTGTCGATTGACAGGGGTTTGCGATTCTCGGTGACGTCTTCTCGCAGCTGATCGTCCCGCCGCAGTTTGCTCTCGAATCCCGGGCGGCCGGCCAGCATTTCGAAGTAGATGATTCCGAGCGAATACACATCTGCCGAGAGGGTGGGGATCTCGTCGTGGGAGTTGGCCAGCAGTTCGGGAGCGGTATAGGCGGGCTCCGACAGCTTGTTCCGATCTTGGTTCGCTCCGTCCGGTCCAGGCTCCAGGATCAGGCCGAGATCCAGCAGCATCGGGCGCAAATTACCATGCCGGTCGGTATCGATCAAGATGATGTCCGGGGTCAGGCACAAGTGGCAGCGGTTGCCGGCCACCAATGGGCGCAGGGCCTCCGCAACCGCACTGATCACCCAGGCAGCCTGGGAGTGCCAAATCTGCGGATTCTCAAGCAGGACGTCGCTCAGAATTTTCCCCTCGGCATGCTGGTAGACGCTGTACACCCGGGGCTCACCACGGAATGTGATCTCGCCAAACGGCCGCTTCAATTTGCTCGGGTAGGGCGGGAGAATCCGCGGGAGGGCGGGCCGGGAGCTGGGGAGGAAGGATCGCACGAAGGCGAGCGGACCCGACTGGGCGGGCGAAAGCGAGTGAAGCGCGGTCGCTTCGCGTTTCAGCCGTTCGACGCACGCATCGGTCGGGTGGGCCACTTTCAGCAGTACCGGGAGCTTGCCCCGCTCGGCTTCATAGACGGCCGCACTGCGCCAGACCCGCACAAGTTTGGTAACCTTGAGATCGCCCAGGAAGTCTCCGTAGCCGAGCAGCTCGTATCCTTCCTCGGCCGGGCAGTCTGGGTCTTGACACCAGAGATTGCCGTCGACAGTTACCCGTTCACATCGCTCGCAAAAGCGGTTCATTTCTCGAGGTTGCCCGCTCCCGTCCCGCCCGATCGCAGGCGGACGAAGTTAAGAGATAATTGTTGATAGCTGCCTCGAAGTCGATTCGAAGCAGTCCATCGAGAGTTCGCATTGTAGACGAACGGAGACGCCACTGTCAAATGTGCAGCCCGCTTTCGCTCGCTTAACCCTGCAGCGCCGGAGAGCTTGAAGATGCCCACAGAGTACATTGATCGGCCCCCTCGAATTCAGCCCGAGCTGCCAATCAAGGAGGTGGAGATCCCTCAGCCGCCTGAAGAGGGAAGCCGGGCGGGGCAGGATCTGCTAAACATGCTGATCCCGCTGGTGACGATTATCGGCTTCGTCTTGGTCTCGGGAACCGGGAATGTCCTCTTCATCATCCCCATCGGCCTCGCGATGGTTCTGACCATCGGCATGACGATCAGCGGCTCTAGGCGGCAGCGCAAAGAGCTCGAAGCCAAGAAGAAGGCATATCGCGAAAAGCTGGCCGAGCTGCGCCAGGATATGAACCGGGCCCACAACGCACAACGCATCTTCTACACCCACAACTACCCGGAAGTCCAAACCGTCTATGAAATCGCGGCCCGCAAAGAGGCCAGCCGCTTCGGCCCGCGGCTGTGGGAGCGAAGGACCGAAGACCGTGACTTTGGGGTCGTCCGTCTCGGAATGGGCACCCGGCCGTCCAGCGTTGTCTACCGCCTGAGTCAGGCCGGCAATCCATTGGATGAGGGGCCCCTTGCGAAGGATGCCCGCAAGCTGGCTCAAGATTCCGAGATTCTCACCGATGTGCCGATCACAATTCCCTTGCGCCGGTTTGTAGCCGATTCGGTTGGGGGCAGCGAGGCCCGCAATGGGAATCTGGCGGGTGCGGTCGAAGCCCGCCACTCAATCGGCGTTTTCGGGAAGAACCCCGGCAACACTGCCGACTTCGTCCGGGCGCTGGTCGCCCATTACGCCGCCTTTCAGTCGGCGACCGATGCCCGGTTGTATGTCATTGGGCACCCGCAGACCCAGCCCAGTTGGCAGTGGGCCGAATGGCTGCCGCACTGCAACATCCGAGATGTCGGCCTGGATGAGAGCGTTGAGGCCGGGCCCCCGGCCCGACTCGATCAGCTCTGTTTTGCGGCCGAGAAGGAGCAGGTCACTGCCTTCTGGGATCGCTTGAAGCGCGAGCTGGACCAGCGCCAGCTGCGGATGCAGGAGACGGATGAGGAGGATCGGCTCCAGGGCGACATTTCCCTGCCGCATCTCCTGGTCGTGGTCGACCTCACGGGCGACCTCCCGGCCGACTCGCCCCTGGCCGAAGTCGCCTCGGAGGGTCTAATTGCCACGGTCAACCAAGCCGGGCCTGCCTTAGGAGCCTCGGTGATCTTCTTAGCCAATGACCCCCTCAAGATTCCCAGCGACTGCCAGGCGATGGTGGAAGTCGCGGCGGCCGGCAAGAAAGTAGTCTTCCGCTACGCCGAGGTGGGGGTGAACTCTGCTCGCTATCTTGGAGACGCCGATCTGGCCAGTGCCAGCGATGCCCGGCAGCTGCTGGCGGCTAAGATTCGCCGGCTGGACATTCGACGGCCGTTTGGTGCGGATCTGCCTCGACTGGTCGACTTGCTGCAGATGGAGTCGCGGGCCGAGGGCCGCAAGTTGGACACGGTCGATAAGCTGCCGATTCAGGACAATTGGCGCCGCAGCATCCGGCCCGAAAACTCGGAGTGGCTCAGTGCGCCCATTGGAATGACCAGCATGCGTGACGTACGCAGCCTGGTCATTTCGGCCAAAGAGGGTGGCGATGGGGTGCACGGCATGATCGCGGGAACCACCGGCTCGGGAAAGTCCGAACTGCTGCTGACCCTGATCGCCAGCCTGGCCGCCAAATACGATCCGCGGATTGTGAATTTCGTCCTGGTGGACTTCAAGGGCGGTGCCGCTTTCGAACCGTTCCGCCGACTCCCGCACTGCGTCGACATTCTCACAAACCTGGAAGCCCATGCGGTGGAGCGGATGTTCGTCGCCATTCAGGCGGTTATGGATGAACGAAGCCGAATTCTGGCCAAGAGCGGGGCCAAGGACCTGGTCGAGTACCGAAAGAAAGTCATCCCCCGGCTCGGAGCTGACGACAGCCTGCCCCGGACTTTTCCCCACCTGTTCATCATCGTCGATGAGTTCGCCGAGATGATCGCCGCGAATCCGGAGTATCGAAATCAGTTCGAGAGCATCACCCGGCTGGGCCGGGCGTTTGGGGTCACCCTGATTCTCTCTACCCAACGTCCGGCCGGGGTAGTCACGGACCAGATGCGGGCCAACATGAAATTCCGGATCTGTTTGCGGGTCGAGACGCCCGAAGACAGCAAAGAGCTGCTCGGCCGGCCGGATGCGGCCTTCCTCCCCAACATTGGGGGTCGGGGCTACATCCAGGTGGGAAACGATATCCTCGTTCCGGTCCACGTTGCGCGGGTGGCTGGAGACTACAGCGACGATCGAAGCGTGACCCTGCGCGATGTGATTTGGCTCGACGAGCAGTCCGGGCCGGGAGAGCAGGCGGGCGAGGATCAACCGCTGTACTCCGCGCTGGAAGTGGCCGAGGCGCTCGGCCTGGAGGCCGGCGAGTATCCCTCAACCATGTTGGACTGGATTGTCGGAATTACCGTGATCCGGGCCGAACGAGATGGGGTTCCGACCCAGACCAAACCCTGGCCTGAGCCGCTGCCGGCCAGCCTGTCCCTGACCGATCCAGTGGACGCCCGTTACCTCAATACCGAACGGGCGCTCTCAGCCGACCGCACCATCGTGATCAGCGAGCAGCTGGACGGCTGGATCCGCAATTCGCAGGAGAAACAGATCTGGCCAACCTTCGATTGGCGCAATCCCAGGCCGCTGCAGACTACCCTCGGGTTGATCGACAATCCGTACCGGGCTGAGCAGCGCTTGATGAGCCTGGACCTCAATGATGGGCCCATTGGGATCTTTGGGGCGGCCGGCCGGGGTAAGACGACCTTCGTGAAGACCCTGCTGCTCGGACTGGCGGCGACCCGCACTCCGAACGACCTCCACGTGTATGCCCTGGATTTTGGCCGCGCCGGATTGAAGTCAATTCAAGACCTGCCGCATTTAGGGGCCTCCATCGACGCGGCCGAGATCACCCGCGTCGATCAACTGATGCGGATGCTGCGCAACTTCCTGAACGAGCGCCAGGAGGTACTCACCAGGTACAACTCGCTGGCGGATTACAACAGCAAGAATCCGAAGGAGCTGTTCCCGGAGATCGTGGTTGTGATCGACAACTTCGCCGAATTCAACGAGAGCTATGAATACCTGATCCCCGAGCTCATGGCGCTTGTTCGGGACGGCCGGGCGTTCGGGATTCACTTCGCGATCACCGCCGGCTCGCCAAACGACTTAGGCAGTAAGGTCTACAACCTGCTGACCCAGCGATTCGCTCTCACCCTGGCGGATGAGACGGCTTACTCGGATATCGTCGGCCGCGGGGCACGCGGCTTCGACAATCTACCCGGCCGCGGCCTGCTATCGCTGGCCCTCGATGAGGAACGCAAGCCGGTTGAGTTCCAGATCGGGGTCCCCGGACCGGCGGAAGCGCTGGGCAACACCGACCTGGTAGACGGCTATCAGATTATCGCTCAGCGCATGGATCGAGTCTGGACCGCGATCGGCGGCAAGCGGCCGGCCGCCGAACTGCCACGCAGCTTCGACTTGCTGCAGATGTTTTCATTGATCGATGGCCGAGAGTACTCCCGGCTCGGCCAGCTGCCGATTGCGGACAACTGGAAGAAGAGCCTGGAGCCCGCCAACCAGGACTGGCTGCGCTCCCCGCTCGCGCTGATCAGCAGCAAGGAGGTGCGCAGCCTGGTGTTCTCGGCCAAGGCCGACGGCGACGGAGTGCACGGGATGATCGCCGGCACAACCGGCTCCGGAAAATCAGAGCTGCTGCTCACCCTGATCGCCTCGATGGCCATTCGCTACGACCCGCGGATCGTAAACTTCGTCCTGGTGGACTTCAAGGGCGGGGCGGCCTTCGAACCGTTCAAGAAGCTGCCCCACTGTGTGGACATCGCCACCAATTTGCAGGGCAACGCGGTCGAGCGGATCTTCATCGCCATCAAGGCCGAGCTCGACCGGCGAGCCAAGTTGTTGGCAGACGCAAGAGTCAGCGATCTGGTGGACTATCGAAGGAAAGTCATTCCCGGCCTCAAGCCGGGAGATCCGCTGCCGGATACCTTCCCGCACCTGTTCATCATCGTGGACGAGTTCGCAGAGATGATCATGCACAACCCGGAGTACAAGGCTCAGTTCGAGAGCATCACCCGCCTGGGCCGGGCCTTCGGCGCGACCCTGATCCTGGCCACCCAACGCCCGGCCGGGATGGTGACCGACCAGATGCGCTCAAATATGAAGTTCCGCATCTGCCTGAGAGTGGAGACCTCCGAGGACAGCAAGGAACTGCTCAATCGCCCGGATGCCGCCCGACTACCAGCAATTGGTGGCCGCGGGTACCTGCAGGTGGGTAGCGGGCACCTGACCGAGCTGCAGGCCGCCTGGGCCGGCGGCGACTATTCCGATGTACCGCCCGACCCGAAATACCCGACCGAGGAGGTGGCCGAGGCACTTGGGCTGCCGGCGGGCAGCAAGCCTGGGCTGTTGATCGACTGGTTGGTAGGTGCCTTGGCGGCAGAGGCCAACCGGCAGTCGGTTCCCAAGCAGATGAAACCCTGGCCCAATCCGCTCCCGGTTCTGCTGCCACTCAACCAGCCGGTCGATGCGACCTACCTGAAGGGCGAACGGGCCGACAAGGCCGAAACGGTGCTGATTAACCCCATGGTCGATGCCTGGATCCGGAACAAGAAGGAGCAATCCTTGTGGCAGGCCTGGGACTGGAGCTCACCCCTGCCGCTGCGAACGGACATCGGCCTAATTGACAACCCATTTCAAGCCGAACAACGCCTGCTCACATTCGATCTGGCGACCGACCCACTGGCCATTTTTGGAGCCGCCGGGCGGGGCAAGACCACCTTGCTCAAATCGCTGATTCTGGCGCTGGCAGCCAGCCGATCCCCGGCCGAGCTCAACGTGTTCGCCTTGGATTTCGGTCGGGGCGGCCTAAAGGCGATCTCGAAGTTGCCCCATTGCGGGGCCACGATCGATGCCTCCCAGCCGGAGCGGGTCGAGCAGCTGTTCCGCATGGTCCATGGCCAGATGAAGGAGCGTCAGGAGCGGCTGAGCCAGTTCGCCTCGTTGGAAGACTACAACGCCCAGCGGCGCGACGACCCTGAGAACCGCTTCCCCGCCATCCTGGTGGTCATCGACAACTTCGCCGAGTTCCAGGAGAGCTACGAGCATCTGCTGCCAGACCTGATCGCGTTGATCCGGGATGGTCGGGCACTCGGCATCTACTACGTCATTACGGCCGGTACTCCCAATGACCTGGGTGGAAAGCTGTACAACCTGTTCTCGCAGCGAGTGACCTTCACCTTGGCGGATGCCTCGATGTATGCCGACGTCGTGGGACGCGGTGCGCTGAGCCTGGCAAACACTCCGGGCCGGGGACTGGTCAGCCTGGAGGGGCAGCCGCTCGAGTTCCAGGTCGGGATGCCGGTGATCGAGGGCGAGAAAGATCCCTACTCGTTGATCGGCGAGCGGATGGAGAAGATCTGGCTCGGACAGGGTGGGCGGCGGCCGGCAGCCGAGCTGCCTCGGTCGGTGACCATTCTCGAGATGTACTCGATGATGCTGGGAAAGCGAGTCGATCGAATCGGGGACATTCCGATGGCCGAGAACTGGAAACAGAGCATGCTTCCAGAGAATCAGGAGTGGCTGCGGGCTCCGATCGGGTTGATCAGCAGTCGGGAGGTCCGAGAGCTGGTTTTCTCCGCCAAGGCGGATGGGGATGGCGTGCACGGGATGATCGCCGGAACGACCGGCTCCGGGAAGTCGGAATTGCTGCTCACGTTGATCGCGGCCATGGCCATCCGTTACGACCCGCGGATCGTCAACTTCGTTTTGGTCGACTTCAAGGGCGGGGCGGCCTTCGAACCGTTCAAGAAGTTGCCCCACGTTGTGGACATCGCGACCAACCTGCAGGGCAACGCGGTCGAGCGGATCTTCATCGCCCTCAAGGCCGAGCTCGACCGGCGATCCAAGCTGCTGGCCGATGGGCGGGTCGGCGACCTGGTGGATTACCGCAAGCGGGTGATTCCGAAACTGAAGAAGGGCGACCCCTTGCCAGACACCTTCCCGCATCTGTTCATCATCGTGGACGAGTTTGCCGAGATGATCATGCAGAATCCGGAGTACAAGGCCCAGTTCGAGAGCATCACCCGGCTAGGCCGGGCTTTCGGCGCGACCCTGATCCTGGCCACCCAACGTCCGGCCGGGATGGTGACCGACCAGATGCGGGCCAACATGAAGTTCAGGATCTGCCTCCGGGTAGAGACGCCGGATGACAGCAAGGAACTGCTCAAGCGGCCGGACGCGGCGACCCTGCCGGCGCTGGGAGGCCGAGGCTATATCCAGATCGGGGGCGGTCCGTTGCTCGAATTGCAGGCCGCCTGGGCCGGGGGTGAGTATACGGACATCGGGCAAGATCCGGCCTACACCACCGCTGAGATGCTCGAAGCCCTGAACATGGGGCCCGATAACCAGCCGGGGTTGCTGATCGATTGGATGGTTGGGGCGCTTGCGGCTGAAGCGAAGCGGCAAGGGATCCCCAAGCAGCTCAAGCCCTGGCCCGACCCACTGCCGGCGGTTTTGGCCCTCGACACTCCGATCGATGCCAGCTACCTCAAGCCGGCCACCGCAGACGGCAAGCTCGTCATCAACCCGGTCGTGGCCCAGTGGATGGCAAATACGAAAGCCACATCGCTCTGGAAGCCGCTCGATTGGAGCAAGCCGCCCGGCCTCCAGGCGACTCTGGGATTGATAGACAACCCCTATCAGGCCGAACAACGTTTGCTCAATATCGACCTGGCCGGCGATCCGCTGGTGGTATTCGGGGCCGCCGGTCGAGGCAAGACCACTTTTTTGAAATCGCTGATCCTCTCGTTGGCCGCCGAGTTCTCGCCGGCCGATCTGCACATTTTCGCCCTCGATTTCGGCCGCGGCGGGCTCAAGGCGCTCAAGGTCCTTCCGCACCTCGGCGGGATTGTCGACGCCAATGAAGAGGAACGAGTCGAGCGGCTCATGAGAATGCTGCGCACGATTCTCGATGATCGCCAGCACAAACTTCAGGCCTACGACTCGCTGGCCGACTACAACGAGAAACATTTGAAAGACGCGCTGCCCAGGGTGCTGGTTGTGATCGACAATGTTTCCGAGTTCAAGGAGACCTATGAACAGCACCTGCTGGATCTGATCGCGATGGTCCGGGACGGCCGCGCATTCGGTGTCCACTTCGCGATCACCGCTCCATTGATCTCGGACGTGCACAGCAAGCTGTTCAACATCCTGGGACAGCGGATCACGTTCACTCAGGCCGATCCCAGCGATTACTCCACGATCGTCGGGCGCGGTTGGGCCCGCTTCAACGACGAACCGGGGAGGGGGTTGGCGGTCGAGATGCTCGACGGCCGCCCGCAGCCGCTGGAATTCCAAACGGGCGTCCCGGCCGGCGAGCCGGATGGGGAGGCCTATCGGGAGCTCGCCCAGCGGATGGCAACCGCCTGGGAGGGCATGGTTGCTGAGACTCCGGCGCTGGCCGGAAGGCGGGCGAAGCCGGTCGAGCCGCTCGCGGAGGCGATCGACCTGCAGACCGTGCTGCCGGCGCTGAGCAAGGGGCCGGCGGCCGTTAGCGCACCGGTGGGGATCAATGATCTGGATCGCGAGCCGACCGTGGTCGAGTTCAAGGCCAAGGGGCCGCACTGGATCGTGATGGGACCGCCGCTGACTGGAAAAACAACGACCCTGCGCTCACTCGTCCTTTCGCTGGCACACAGTTACTCGCCGCAGCAGGTTGCGATGGTGCTGGTCGACCCCTCCGACCCGGCCCGACGGTTTTTCAGCCTCGGGAGCGGCAACGGCAACACGCTGGACAAGCTGCCGCATGTGCTGGCCACCGTCACCGACGCGGAGCAGTTGGATGCCGTCGTCAAGCGGCTGGTTGCAGAGTTCGATGACAACGTACGTGGGCGGCTCAAGGGGCACTCTCAGATCTTTACCCCGGTGGATAACAGCGCCCGCTCGATTTTCGTCATCATTGACCACTACGATGACGCCGGGCTGCTGAGTCGCTCCGGGGTTGGGCTGCAGGGGTTGGCCGAAGTTGGCAAGGGCAAGAATCTGCATCTGGTGCTGGCCGGCACAACCAACATCACCCGCGATAGCTCGGACGAGCTGCGCCGACGGGCCGAGTCGGCGCGCTACACCCTGGTGCTGCAGGACGTCGAGGTGGTTCGGTACATGGGGGTGCGAGGCAGCTTCAACCTCAAGAAGGAAATGCCGCCGGGACGCGGTTTCCTGGTCAAGGCGGTGAACGCCTCCATGGTGCAGATCTGCCTGCCGTTCCTGGATGGCGAGCTCGGAACGGATCCGCTGGATGATCGGATCGAGGCCATCCGCCGGAAGTACCCACAGCCGGCCCAGTGGAGCTACCGCCCGAAGGATCTGGGACCGCTGGAGGCGGCTATCGGGGGCGCGGCAGAGATTGCCGCCGAGCAGATGGCGACCGTCGCTGCCGAACAAACCGAATCGCTGGCGGAGCTCTCCCAGCTGATCGCGTTACAGGCCGAGCTGGCGGCCCAGTCCTCCGGACCGATTGCCGAAGGCTCCGAGTTCGCCAGCGTCGAAGTAAAGACCGGCGGCGGAAGGTCTAAAGGGAAAGCCGGCGACGGCCGCGGCAAGAACCCGGGCGCCAGAGGCAAGAAGGGTTAACCATGGAACGACTCAGCCTGACTCTGGATATCCGACCGAATGAGATTGGGTCCAAGCGGATCAACGTACGGAGCAGCCTGTTGGTCGCCAATCTGCTGGCCGAAATCCAAGACAAGTTCAACCTCGACGGGACCTTACAGCTGATGCTGGGGCAGGGCGACGGGCCGTTGAGCCTGCGCTCACCCCTGGAGCACGCAGGCGTCATCGAAGGCTCCACCCTGATCTGTGAACGGCTGATCGAGGAGAGCGGCACCCTCGATGCGATCCAGCGCGGAGTTCGGGAGCCGTTCCAGGAGCACTTCAAACGGGTTTACCTCACCGAAGATCACTCGCTAACCGAATACGACCTGGCCTGGCAGCCGGCCATCGTCGGCCGAAAGGATCACCGCAACCCCTCCAACAACCGGCTGTTGGCCGTTGACCTGGAGGACATCGAAGACCTGCCGACAGTTTCCCGCCACCATGCCTGCATCACGCTCACTGAGGGGACGTTCTTCTTTGAGACGATTCAGCCGCGAAATCCCACCTACCTGGACGGGGCCCAGCTCAAACCGGGGATCCGCTACCCGATCGCTCCGGGTTCGGTGATCCAGGTGGGGCGGGTGAGCCTCACCTTCCAAATTGTCGGCTGAGTGAGAGGTTAGCTGTCCTGGCCGGGGAAATCGCCCATCAGGTGGGTCCGATCGTCGGCCGTCCCTGAATAGGCACCCCGGCTCTCCTCGGTCGCGAGGTTGAAGCGCAGCTTCACCCCCCGCCGGGCGAGATCGCCCATCACGATCTCATCGCCATCGGCCAGGATTACCGGACTTCCCGGCTGAATCTTGCGGCCGTTCAGCCGAGTCCCGGCGCTCGAGTTGGCATCCGTCAGCTTGAAAACGTTGTCATCCAGCGAGAGGCTGCAGTGCATCCGGCTTACTGAGCTCTCCTCGTCAGGGTAGAATGCGAAATTACTCTGGGCCGGGTTGCGTCCCAGGGTCGTTGTAGTCGCGGTAACCCGCAGGACTTCCTCGACCAACCCCTTGGGGCCCTCCAATACCGTGAGGGTGGCCAGGGCGTGGGCGGGGGACAGGTCGGAGGCCATCATCGTCACCGGGGGTCCCTGCGGCTCGGCCAAGGAGGCGCTCGCCGTGGCAGAGGCTCGGCGTCGAACCAAATAGAAGGCGCCACCGGCCGCCGCGATCAGGGCCAATCCTGCGATGCACAGAACCGGAATCCCCAGCGCAACCAATGAGGGCGTCACCCGAGGTCCCGCTGGGGTCGGGGTGGCCGGGATGATCACCTCGATATTGACCGGTAGCTCCGCCTGGGCGAGCATTCCTAATTCGTCCGCCAGCCGCAATTCCAGCGTTACCGAGCTGACGCCCTGGGTGATATTGTCGGTGACGTCCCATTCGAACTCGAGCAGGGTCTGGCCCGCCGCGACTTGGAGTGAATCCTCCTCATTGCCGTTGGCGAATAGTTGGGCCGATTCGAGATTGCGGGCAAACCCGTCCGGCCAGCCCACTTCCGCAATTACCCGCACCCGGCTCGTATCGAAGGTCATGCTGGTGCCGTCCGCCCCGAATTCCGCTTCGCGGCGGATCGTGCTGTTCGGCACCGGCTCGATGAAGGCGATGCTCGGAGGCTGCAGCGTGATTTCGTAAGACCCGATCGCGCCTTCGCTGGGCCGCTCAGGGGTATTGATCGTGATCTGGCGCTGGCCGGAATCGGCACCCGGGCTGCGGTAGGTAACGGTGTAATAGGCTCGCTGAGCGGCGATCGCTTGATAGACCGATGTGACAACGCTTTGGTAGTTGTTGCTTCGCATCGCGGCATACTGCCCATGGCTGGCGCTTGCCAGGATTTCCAGCGCGGCCTTGTTGACCTGATTTGAGTCGGTCTGCAGGACGTGAACTGAGATGTAGTTGCTGGCCGCCGCATCGCCGGTGTTCTGGGCCGCGGTAGGGGCAACGGTGGCACTGGGGTCTTCAATGTAGCGCGTGATAAACAGGATTGCGGCGGTCCGGCTGCCTGCCACCGGGATCAGTTCCTGAATCCGGCGGACGCCGTCCTCGACCCCGAGCAGCCCCTTGGTCGCGCCGCGTCCCCGGGCGCAGTTGAATTTGGGGGCCCAGGGGCGGAGGTGG
>CAYHSI010000018.1:12524-16302 GCA_964359225.1 uncultured Anaerolineaceae bacterium | reverse complement strand
TCGACCTCAGCGCGGCAGAAGGCGCCACTCGGGCGGCAGGCGGATCACGAACTCAGTCTGTTCCCCGGAGGCCAGCGGTCCGGGAGCTGTGAACCAACCGGCCGAGAGCAGCTCGCCATCGGTGGAGCGTAGCTCTGCAAGGACTGCGGCCGGGTCCACGGTGTGCAGGGTCTCGTTGCGCAAGATGCCCCGCAGGAACAGGGAGGAGCCGACCGAGTGGAAGGCTTCGACCTCCGCCTGCAGGACCATTGGCTGCTCGGCCGGGTCGGCACCCTCAATCCGGCTTTCGATCCGCAGGCTCGCCGGATCCGACCCTGCCAGCCGGCGGCTGAGGCCTGGGAAATCCTGGGCTGCGAAGGCGAGCCGTTCTCCGACTTGAAGGGGCACTGGGGCCCGCAGTTCGGTCAGGCTCAGGATTCGATCTCCCTCCCACAACATGATGAGCACGCTCGCCTGAGAGGGCGCGCCGGCCGCGTTTCTCAAACTTCCCACCACGAAGATGTTGCCCTGCGAATCGATTCGAACTCGCGGGGCCTCGTCCAGTATTAGGGAGTCAGGAACTCGAGCCCCGACTTCGACCGCATCATGGTAGGCCTGCCAGTTCAGCCGGCCCGGGTTCCCACTCGCCAGCGCTAAGAAGGGAACGGATTCCTCGGCGCCCAGCACCCGTGGGCCATGCTGGAGCACGGCCACAGATCGAGGCTGGGAGGCGGCACCAAACCCGATCAATCCGAGCGAGACGAACGATTGGACCTGGGAACTTGGATTCGTGACGGTTCCCAGCAGGGCGAGATCGCCGGTCTCGGTGAGGAACTCTTCGAGCACCTCGATTTCCAGTTTCGACCGACGAATGAAGTGTCGCTCGAAGGAATCGACCCGAGCCTCAGCCGTCACCGCCAGGCCCACCCCGGGGAACTCCGCGGTGAAAGGACCGGCCTCGCCCGGGGCGAGGTTGGACATCAGAGTGCCGGTGGTGAGTTCAGCCAGCTGGTTGCCGCGGCTGTCGGCGACGGTCACCCGGATCCGGACGTTTGAAACCCCAACCCCAGCTGGGTTGCGCAACAAGCCGATTACCTCCCAGTCCCCGGGCGCTTCTCCCGCGAGCAACACGATCGAATCGAACTCAAGCGAAGGTAGGGCGGTGGCTGTAGCTGTCGCTGAGACGAGGGTTGCTGCCGGCGTGGATTGAAGGGCGGAAGGCGGGCCATCGCCGACCTGAGCGGCGCAGCCCGAGACTAGGAGCAAAGCGAACAAGCCGATCGAACGGATCCAACCTGTCACGGTGGAGAGCTTGGGCAGGGACCGGAGGGCGGCTATTCGTTAAAGGTCTCTTCGAAGCTTAAATCGAATTCTAAGGGTTCCGAAGAGCCGAGACCTGCTCCCTCTCCGACCTGGCACAGTGCACTCGTATCGGAGAGCAAGCAGTCGGAGAGCAACCCCTGGCCGACGGTTTCCAGCAAGGAGACCAATCCTGCCTGATCGCTGGCCAGCAGCACTAACGTGGTGCGAGCTTCCGACCGGGCGAGGCCGACAAACCCAATCCCCGCCGGATTGAACGAGCCGAATCCGGGAGCCGCCAATCGGCCGTCCGATGCCTCTGCCGGGAGCACCAGGCCGAGGGGCTCGATCAACTCTTCGAGTTCGGGATCCGGCTTGAACAGCCCCAGGACCAGTAGATCGCTGTCGGCGGGAACGTCCTCCGGAAAGGACAAACTAACCCCGGCGGGAAGCAGGGCGGTGGACATCTCTTGCAGGGCGACCAAGGTCTCGGCCTGTAGGGCGAAATCAGCGCTTTGAACTACCGAGACTGGGCCTGAGAAGACAAAGGGCAAGTTGTCAAGATCAGGCCGACGCTCGCCGTCGAGCAGAAACTCCGCCAGGTTTTGTATGAAGCGGGCGTTGTCGGCAACCATGTCGTAGGGCGGGATCATGAAGCTGAGGTCGCCCAGCGCCAGGGTCTGGGCGCCCGGATCGAGGGCGGCGGCCGCCAGGCCGCCCCCCGTATCGGTGAGGGAGGAGAGGGTCGCCGCATCACCAGATAGTAGCGGTGTCCCGTTTTCGGTCTGCACCGATCGGGCGGCATACAACGCGACGGTTTGCAAGCCGGCGGTGAGCGGGTGCTCGCCGAAGTTGCGCAGCAAGACGTTGCGGAAGTTGCCTTCGTTGTCCATCAGGTTGTAGAGGTAATCGTCGGAGAACGCCAGGTCGAAAGATTCCAGTAACTGATTCGCTGTGGAAACGTCTTCACTGGCAGACAGGATGAAAAAGCCGAAGATATCAAAACCGGAACCGGTCCGGGTCGGATCGAGGACTACCAGCAGTCGCCCGCCGTGCTCGACAAAGCGTTCAACGGCCGTCACTTCGCTGGGGGAGAAGAGGACTGAAGGTGCGACCACTACATACGAGCTGGCGTACTTCAATCGGCCTTCGAGACCGAGCTCGTCAAATGCGAAGCTCGAATCCAACACTTCGATCCGTCCCCCCTGGGAGCTCAGGGCCGCAGTCAGCGAACGGAGCTCCGGCATTGAGAATCGGTTGGAGTGGGATCGGTCAAACAGAACAACCTTCGGTGGGCCGGCAAGGGGGCCCTCATCCGCCGGGGCAGCGTCGGGCAATTCAATTGCGGCCTCCCCAACCGGAGGCTGGGGAGGGGAGAACTCAGAGTAGGCCGGCAGCTGGATCGGAGCTGGCGGACGGTAGAAGCCGCGGTGGTACCACAGCGTCCGCCCGACCAGGGGAAGGAAGATCAGGGCCAAGCCTATCCACAGTCGATTGCGAATCACGGCAGCCTGCGCTCGCCGGGCGGCACGTAAAGTAGGTAAAACCCGGGGGCTTTCGGATACGGAGTTAGTGCGCCCTCCGGTGTCTCGAAGAAGAACGGAAAAGCGACCACCGACGGCAATCCGGCCAATTCGCGCAAGTCGGCCACCTGATAGTTGGCAACGTGGCTCATATCAGCCGCTTTCTCGATCGCGGCCGAAATCGATCCGAGCTCATCGACCAGGCCGAACCGGGCGGCCTCGCTGCCGAGCCAAATCTCGCCGCGCAGGATCCGTTCCGGACCGATAGCCAAGGCTTCGCCGCGGCCGAGCTGCACGGCTGAATAAAATGCCTGCTTGATCGCTTCCATCTCTCGTAAGCGGGTGTCTCGGGCCGAGCCGAACAGCTTGTATGGACCGGTGGAGGCGAGATCCTCAAAAACCGAGGGAGCCGTCGGCAGCTGGGAGATTACGCCGACATTGCCGACCAGTGACGAGGGACCGGCAAAGATGTAGTCGGTGCCGACCGAAAGGTAGTAGGCGCCACTGGCCGCCAGGCCTTGGGCCATCGTGACGACCGGCTTCCGCTCGCGCAGCCCGGCAAGTTCCAGATACACCGCCTCGGTGTCCACCACCGTTCCGCCCGGGCTGTCCAGGACTAAGACGACCGCCCGAACCTCAGGATGGTCACGGGCAAAGTGGATTTGGGCGATCATGTCCCGTGAGGAGAAGGCGTGGATCGCCTCCTGCAGGTAGATCAGACCCACGATCGGTCGAGGGACGAGCGCCGCCAGCCCAATGCCGACCAGCAACGGCACGAGGATCCAGGCCAGCCAGAAACGAGGGCCGCGCATGGAGGAGTCTTGCACAGGGGAGGTCATCGGCTGTACTCCGAACTGGATTGGAGCGGCCGAATGCTACACCGATTTGTGGAGCAGGGCGAACAGCCGAGCCATTGCTTGCCCGGCCTTAGTAAAGCGGCAAGCTCGGGTCAACCTGGCGGGCCCAGGCATTGATCC
>CAYHSI010000018.1:0-12424 GCA_964359225.1 uncultured Anaerolineaceae bacterium | reverse complement strand
CGGCCTTAGTAAAGCGGCAAGCTCGGGTCAACCTGGCGGGCCCAGGCATTGATCCCGCCTTTGAGGTTCTTCTGTTTGCGGAACCCAGCTCCGGCCAGCAGCTCGACCGCCCGGGCCGACCGAGAACCTGACTTGCAGAACAGGACCATCTCTTCAGAGCTGTCCAGCTCGTGCATCCGTGCTGCCAGCGATCCGAGCGGCATTAGCACGGCACCCTCGATCCGGGAGATTTCGAGCTCGTGCGGCTCCCGCACATCGATCAGCCGGAATCGCTCACCATTTGCCAGACGGGCAGCGAGGTCGGTGGGCTCGATTTCAAACTCGCTGGCCAACAGACTTTCCTCCCGATCGTGGCCCGGGACGCCGCAAAAGGCCTCGTAGTCGATCAGCTCAGTGACCTCGGGATTCTCCGAGCACACTCGACAGCCGGGATTCTTCTTGAGCCGCAGTTCGTCAAAGCTCATATTGAGCGCATCGAACAGCAGCAGCTTGCCGATCAGCGGTTCGCCGATCCCCAGGATCAGCTTGAGCGCCTCGGTGGCCTGCAGCGCGCCGATCGTCCCGGGGAGCACCCCAAAAACTCCGCCTTCAGCGCATGAAGGAACGAGACCCGGAGGTGGTGGCTCGGGGAAGAGGCACCGGTAACACGGTCCCCGCTCGGCCCAAAACACGCTCAATTGGCCCTCGAAGCGGAAGATCGAGCCGTAGACGTTGGGCTTGCCGGTTAGAACTGCCAGATCGTTGACCAGGTAGCGGGTCGGAAAATTATCTGTGCCGTCGATCAGGATCTCATACGGCTCGGCGATCCGCATGGCGTTTTCGGAGGTGAAGGGCTCGTCGTAAATGTCCACCTTGATCTCGGGATTGATGTCCAGGACTCTGGCCCGGGCTGAGACCACCTTGCGTTCCCCCAGGGTCGAGGAGCCATGCAGAATTTGGCGCTGCAGGTTCGTGAAATCCACGACGTCGTAGTCAACCAACCCCAGCCGCCCGACCCCGGCGGCCGCCAGGTACATGGCGACCGGCGAGCCCAACCCGCCGGTCCCGATGATGAGAGCCGAGGCGGCCTTAAGTCGGCGCTGTCCCTCGAGGCCCACTTCGGGCATGAGCAGGTGCCGCGAGTAGCGCAGGATCTCTTCGTGGGTGAGTTCGGTACCGTTTGGTGAAAGTGGGATCGGCTGCATCGCTCTAACGCTCTCGGTCCCCAAACTCGATTCTAACTCTCAATCGCTGGCCGCCGGCTTGGCACTGGCCGGATGGGCAGCCCCCAGCTCACCGATCGCGGCCAGCTGATCGAGCAGGCGGGGCGCCCGGGCAACCCCATGGTTGACACCCCGCGGCCGGCCGCCCGAGTCGATAATAAACGTGGTCGGCAGTGACAGGACCCCCCAGGCATCGGTGAGCTCGGGACGCTCCAGGGCCTGGACCTTGATGATCTGCAGACCCTCCCCGAATTGGGCCGCCAGCTCCTGCAGCGCGGGATCCTGGACCGAAAGGCAGGGTGCACAACCGGGATCGGTGAAGTACAGGATCGCCGGCCGCCCGGCCCGGTACTCGTCAATCCCTAGGCCGTGGCGCACCCGCCTGCGCAGCACGGCCCAGCCATACGCCCGGTAGGCCAGGTATCCCAGCCCGACGAGGGCAAGTGCCAGCGCCAGACGATCCAGGTTCATCTCAGCCCGGTCGCCGCCCGGGGAAGACTCCTGGTGGGGGGGCCTTACTGAAACCGGGGAGCCCGACTCGGCTCGACCAGTAGTAGACCGCGCACCCGACGCAGAACCCGCCAAATAGATTCAGGCCAACCAACGCGATCACGACCCAGGTCAGCACCCAACCCGCGACTGGATATCCAGTCACGAATGCCAGCGTGGCGCCGGCCAGAAACGTCCCACCGACCCCCAGCGCGAATCGGTGCGGCTCCGGGTTGTCCGGAATCAGCTCCGGGCTGATCCAATTCGCCTTTCGCAGCGCGCGATAGACGAAGGTGAATTCTGGCTTTCCGCGGGCGGTACCAATCAGCATCAGCGCGGCCAGGATCGGGACCACCCAGGTTTGATCGGTAACGAAGGCTGCCAGCAGTACCCCCAGCCGCACGGCCATGCTGGTCTGAAGCACACTGTGGTCGACGGCTTTCAATGGGGTCGACATCTTTCAGCCTCCTGCCACACTCGGAAGAATCATGAGCTGGTCGCCCTCCGCAAGCGGGGTGTGGACGCCGGCCAGCGCTCGCACGTCCTGGTCGTTGACGAAAAGATTGACATAGGGCCGTAGCTGTCCCTCGGCCCCGAATAGGTGAGGGGCCAGCCCGGGGTAGCGGTCGGCGAGTTCCTGCAGCGCGCCGCCCACCGTTGCGGCCTCGGTCGGGACTTCAATCTGCCCCTCGGTGTAGGCCCGCAGGGCGGTTGGAACCCGGATGTTGCTCATCTCGCCTCCTGCTCGATTGCGAGCTGCTCTTCGACCATCTGCGTATGATCTTCCTGCAACCGCCAGGCGCGGGTCTGCTCGGCGATGCCCTGGCGGACGGTCGTAATCAAGTAGATATACCAGGGGACGGCCCAATCCACGTCGAACTTCGAAGGCGTCGGCGGATGATCAGGATGGGAATGAAAGACTCCCAGGACGGTCAGCCCCTGTAGCTGGGCCTGCTCTTCGGCCCAGAGAATGTCTTTGGGATCGATCAGGTAGCGGCGTCCGCGCTGCTTGGTCTCAAAGCTGTTAGTCACCGGCAATACCGAACGCACGCTCCGCTCTTCTCCTGCCAGCAATCCCAAGAGAAGGCCGGCGCCTTCCTCAGGATACTGCTGTTCGGCATGTCTCCGGATCTCCGCCATCGGTTGAGCCGCAATCCGCAAGCTCACGGCTCCCTCCAGAACGGTTCGCCCAGGTACTTGAGTCCGGAATCCGGGAACACTGCAACCACCGTGCCCGCTTCGAGACGCTCGGCCACGGCCAGGGCCGCAACCGCGGCAGCCGCCGCGGAGACTCCCACGAGCAAGCCCTCCTCGCGGGCCAGTCGGCGTGCCATCGCGTAGGCCTGCTCGGTGGGAATCTCGAGGATCTCGTCTGGCAGGCTTGGATCGAAGATCTCTGGGACTCGGCTAGTTGGCAAGTGCTTGAGCCCTTCCAGACCATTCAGCGGGCTGTTCGGCTGGAACCCAACGATCGAAGCGTTGGGGATCTGCTCCTTGATCCAACGACCCGCGCCCATGAGGGTTCCGGTAGTGCCCAGCCCCGCGACGAAGTGGGTTAGCCGGCCTTCGGTATCCCGCGTGATCTCGGGTCCGGTGGTTCGATAGTGGGCAAGCCAATTCGCCGGATTTGAGTACTGATCCGCGTAGAAGTAGCGTTCCGGCTGGCTCGCGGCCATCTCGGCCGCCAGCTGGCGGGCTCCATCAGATCCCTGCAGCGGGTCTGAAATGATCAGCTCGACTCCCAGGGCCCGCAGCAACTGCATTCGAGTCGGATTGATATTCCCGGGAACCACAAGCCGAATGCGGACTCCGGGGGCAGCCCCCAGAGTAGCGTAGGCGATTCCCATGTTGCCTGAGCTGGAATCCAGTAGCGTCCGCCCATTCGAAAGGCTCCCTGCTTCAAGGGCCTGACGCAAGATCTCCGCGGCCGCTCGGTCCTTGACCGAGCCACTGGGGTTATGCCACTCGGCCTTGCCGAACACCTCAATTGAGCCTGGCAGGTGTGACGTCACACGCTCCAGCCGAATCAGCGGCGTGTTGCCGACCTGGTCGATCAATCCTTGATGCTCGAGCAATTGGTTCGTTCCGATCATGGGTTGTCTCAGACAAAAATGAAGCTCGCACCCGTTACGCTCGATGGATCTTGATTCCATCGCGGGGGCGAGCCACTCGGTGTCCGCTTGAGGCAGCTAAACTGGGTCTGCCGTCTGCTCCTAACCCTCAGGCGGGTGGCTGTTGCCCCCGCCTCCAACACATGCACTGTCTCATGATTGCCGAATATTTCTAAGTTTGTTGATCAATATTATATCGAGCCCGGTTACCCTGTCAAGGTCACGGTTGACGACTCGGATGCGGAGCCCGGCATGGGACCGGGGTCAGGTGGTCGTCCGTGAAAACCCCTTGCTATAATGCCTCTGTCGGGATAGCATGCCGCCTGCCATGTCCAGACGTGCGGCAGGCGAATCCCGTCGGTCCCCCAACCCAACTCAAAGCCAAGTACCACGGCATCTGGCCGTCACATTGGGGGTTGCGGTGGTGGTGGCCACGGTGCTGACCGCTTGGCGGCCGGCGAGTCTCGACCCAGGTGAACTGGTTGGAGACCTTATGGCAGCCTTGGAAGGGGGGCAGCTGGCCGCTCCCCTGGAAACGCAGGAGAGCACCGGCGTTCTACCGATCGGGGTGGTTGCCGGCCATTCCGGCCTGCATCCGGCCAGCGGATTGGCAGACCCTGGGGCGGTCTGTCCAAACGGGCTGCGTGAGCTGGACGTGAATACTCGGGTTGCTAACCTGGTTGTCCAAGGTCTGGAGGCTGCAGGTTTAGAGGTGGATCTGCTGGAGGAGTGGGATCCCAAACTGGCCGGTTATCGGGGGGCGGCGCTCGTGTCGGTCCACGCCGATTCCTGTTCAGCAATCAACGAGGAT
Source organism: uncultured Anaerolineaceae bacterium (assembly GCA_964359225.1). Classification (GTDB taxonomy): domain Bacteria; phylum Chloroflexota; class Anaerolineae; order Anaerolineales; family E44-bin32; genus JADFRG01. Next base: position 7,811 of record CAYHSI010000018.1, on the reverse strand, counting down.
GCGACCGGCTACAAGGTCGCCGCAGCGGTGGATACTGCGGTTCCGGATCGATCGCAGCGGCTGGTGGCCTGTGTTGCCGACCGCTACGGAAGAGCCACGGGGCTCCGCTTCCACCCGAACAGCGTGACCCTGGACATGACCGAATACCACAGTTTCTACGAGATCCACAGTCAGACTCCGGCCGCAATCATCGAGGTCGGTTTTCTGTTCCTGGATCAGGGATTCCTCGTCGAAGAGCCTGATAGGGTTGCCCGTGGGATCGTGGATGGCCTGCTCTGTTTTGTAAACAACGAGCCGGCCACCCTTCCGCTCGAGAGCTTGCCTTGAACGGGCTTTCGATCGCCGATTCACAGGCCGCCGCGGCCATCCACGCCGCCCATCAAGCCCTCGCCCGGGGAGATAAAGCCACTGGCCGCCGCCAGGCCCGCCTGGCAGCCAAACTCGCTCCACACTCCGAAGAGCCATGGCTCTATCTGGCGGCAACCTCCGAGCCAAAGGCCGCACTTGCCTACCTGGCCCGGGCCCTAGAAATCAATCCGCGTAGCAAGCGGGCCCGTAAGGCGATCCGCTGGACGGTGCGGAAGCTGCCGCCGCGGAGCCGGAAGGCCGCGCTCCGTGAATTGGACGTTCAGCCGCTCCCGTTCGAGGCCCTCAGCCCACGCCGAATCCTCTCCTGGCGGATCGCATTGCCGGCCCTGGGATTGGCAGTAGGGATCGGACTCTGGCTGGGCGGCCAGCCGGCCGATGCCCGCGAGCCGCATTCGGCCTCGGCTCCGGTCGATAAGGCGACTTTGACTCCGACCCCGACTCCTACTCCTACCCCGACCCCAACGCCGACCCTAACTCCTACCCCGACCCCGACCTTTACTCCGACCGCGACCCTGACCCCAACCCTGCGGCCAGCGGTCTCGCAGCAGTACAGCATGGATCCGGCGGAGCTGGCGGACGAAGGCCGCTGGATCGACGTGGACCTCGGCAACCAGAGCGTCACCGCGTACGAGGGAGAAACCGCGGTCCAGAGTTTCGTGGTGTCCACCGGCACGTCAATCCATCCCACGGTGACCGGGCAATTCCGGGTCTACATCAAGCTGGCCTCCACCACGATGGCAGGCCCCGGCTACTACCTTACCGGTGTGCCGTGGGTGATGTACTTCTACCGCGGCTACGGAACACACGGGACCTATTGGCACAACAACTTCGGTACCCCCATGAGCCACGGCTGTGTCAACCTCACTATCCCCGATTCGGAGTGGCTATATAATTTCGCCCCCCTCGGGACGCTGGTGAACGTGCATCCGTAGCGGTCCGATTCTTGCAGACATTCCAGGGGAAAGGGTATTTCCGTGCCGGACGGAATCGAACTTAGCGTTCCACTCTCACGACGGGAATTCGTTCGCCTCTCGGGCACGGGCCTGCTGGCCCTCGGGATTCCCTCCCAGTGGACCCGGGCCGCGGTCGAGGCCGAGCCGGGCCTGCTCGGCCGAGTGGTCGATCCGACTCTAGATATCTTCAGCCGTCCCTCCTTTGCCAGCGAGAAGCGCAAGACCCTATGGCGGGACGATGTCTTCGAAATCGCCGCGGCGTGGGTTGGAGATCCAATCCCGGAGCACAACCGCACCTGGTACGAGGTCAACGGGCTTGGCTTTGCTCATTCAGCCTCCGTCCAGCCCGTTCGAGACCTGCCAAACCTGCCCCTGGAAAGCATCCCCTATGGGGGAGTGCTGACGGAGGTCTCCGTCCCGCAGGTCAATGCGCACTGGAGGCCGCGATCGGATAGCGAGCTAGCCTACCGCTTCTACTATGGGATGACCTTTTGGGTAACCGGGGTAAGCCAGGATGTCAGCCTGCAAAAGTGGTATCGGATTTTCGATGACAAATACACCTACGTGTACTACGCGCCGGCCTATGCCTTTCGCCCCATCCCCGTGTCGGAGCTGATCCCGATCTCTTCGGAAATCCATCCTAGCGAGAAACTGGTTGAGGTGGACCTGGCCCATCAATGGGTGAACTGCTACGAGGCCGGGCAGCTCGTATTCACCACCAAAGTGTCGACCGGCCGGAAATTTGGCCAGGACCTGTACGCTACGCCGGCCGGCGAGTTCGAGACGTTTCGCAAACGACCCTCCCGTCACATGGCGGCCGGCAACCTGGCCAGCGGCTACGACCTGCCGGGGGTGCCGTGGGTCGCCTATATTGATGAAGAAGGGGTCTCTTTCCACGGCACTTTCTGGCACAATGATTTCGGGGTACCCCGTAGCCACGGCTGTATCAACATGACCATCGACGCTGCGAAGTGGCTTTATCGCTGGACCAATCCGGTGGTCCCCAAGCACGAACAGGAAGTCTGGAAGGGCCACGGAACCCCCGTTCGGGTCGCCTGAACACTCAACCCATGGCGAAACATGCCTTGTTTGCTGGGCTGGTCGCTGACGCTCTCGGCGAGCCGGTGGATGTCGCCTCCGTCGGTGGCGAGGCCTTCTACGTACTCGATGACGACGGCTTCAAGCGACACATCGAGAGCGAGGGTGTGGACCGGCAGGTCCTGGCCAAGTTTGCCGAGTTCATTCGCGGCAATGAAGACCTGATTAGCGAAGGTACGATGAAAGCCCTTGGCCAGCAAGATATCTTCACCAAGGCCATCATCGACAGCTCGCTTAAGAACTTGGACAGGCAATTCGACCGTCTGATTGAGAGCGGTCTCCCGGAGGAGGTCCGGGCCTGGATGGGGATGCTTGGATTTCAGGTGCGGATTGACGCCCACGGAGAGGTGATCGAGGTCCGCCAACCGAGCGGCCCGCAAAACGGTGACAACTGAAGGTAGAATGAAAGTCGACTATGGTTTGGCATGACCCTCTCTGAATACATTCTTGACGTAAGCGAAGCGACTTTCGAGACCCAGGTCGTTCTCAAATCGTTTGACGTCCCGGTCGTCGTGGATTTTTGGGCGCCCTGGTGCGGGCCTTGCAGGGTGTTGAGCCCGATCCTGGAGCGCATCGCCATTGAGGCCGGGGGCGACTTCGTCCTGGCCAAGGTCAATGTTGACGAGAATCCAAACCTCTCGATTCGCTATGGAGTGCACGGGATTCCGGCGGTGAAGGCGTTTAGCAACGGCGAACTGGCGGCTCAGTTCCATGGCGCGCAGCCGGAGCGGACCGTCCGCAAGTTCATCGAGCAGCTGACTCCGAGTGAAGCGGAGCAGGCCGTGCAGCAGGCCCACAGCCTGCTCGCCACCCGTCACTACCCAGAAGCCGAGGCGGCCTATCGAGAAGTGTTCGAGCAAGATGAAACGAACTCCGAGGCGGCCCTGGGACTGGTCGAGTCGTTGCTCATTCAGGGGAAAGGGTCGGAAGCGCTCAGCATTCTGCAGAACTTCCCTCCAGGTACCGCCTGGGTAAAGGCAGAGGGATACCTGCCACTCGCCTCGCTACTCAACGAAGTTGAAACGGCTGCGCCGAATCTCGATCTTTCGCCGCTCGAGGCCAGCCTGTATCAGGCGGGCCGGCTGATCGGGCGGGGGAATCTTCCGGCGGCGATGGACGGGCTGCTGGACGTCCTCCGGCAGGAGAAATCCTATCGGGCGGGATTGCCCAAGCAAGTACTGCTGGCGCTATTCTCCCTGCTGGGTGACCTGGACCCACTGACCCGCAAGTACAGAGACGAACTGGCCTCGGTGCTGTTCTAGTCGGGCCGAGTAAGCTAAGGGGCCGGGCAAATCGCCGGCCCCTTTTTTGTTGCGAATCACCAAGCCCGGGCCGGGCCTATTTCAAGATAAGGGTGCCCCAAGTTGTGGGATTGGTCAGGGTGCGGGTGCTTATCGTGGACACCATAGACTGCTGAACGGGTGCCCCACTCAGGTCATTGTCCGAAATGGAGAGTGCGAAACCAAAGCGGTCGCCCGCATCGGGCGTCACCGCAAACACTGTCCAGGGGATTATCGCCTCCAGGTTGTAACCCTCGGTAGTGGTCACCGCCTTCAAACTCACTCCCGACAGCGACCCGGCCAGGCCAATGGGATACCAACGCCAGGCCTCACTCGCCAGCGAACCAAAGTTTCCCGGCGATAGCCCAATTTGGTAATCGTCGCTCGTCAGCGAATTCGAGAAGAAGTCGCCGGTCAGGTCGCTATCGAGTTGGAGTTCAACGGTGTCGCCTTTGAACATGTTTCGTCCGCTGGACACCTGAACCCGCTTGTCGTCCGTAACTTGCAAGCCGAGATAGAGACCCTGTTCAGTCCATCCAACGTGGAATCTAGCCGAGGCATCTCCGGCGCCGGTCCAGTTACTTGCTCCGAACACGATCTGCCCCAGCTCGCGGCCGGGATCGGTCCAGTCGGCAAGATCGCCATCGATCGTCGGCGGGGTCTCGAGCAAGGCGGCTTCGACCGGGGAGCCGTTCGGACGGGTGTCGAGGGTGGCTGGGGATGAAGTACCGGTGGCTCCGGCGGTCGCGCCGGGAATGACCTGGGTGGCAGTGGGGGTCGGAGTATTGGCTGGCGGCAAGGTTCGGGTCGAAATCGGCGAAGTCGCGGAGGGGGCAAACGCCGCAGTCAGAGTGAGATCGGGAGTCGGGAAGGCGAATGGGGTGGGAGAGTTCGTGCCGGGCAGGGTGCAAGAGAGCAGCGTGCCGGCCAGGACGAGCAGAGGCAACAATCGTTGGGGCATGCGGCGGGCGATTGTACACCCATCGTGGATTTGGGGAAATCAGCGGGGTCGCTGAGTGGGGCGGGTGGGACTCGAACCCACACGAGGTCACCCTCAGAGGATTTTAAGTCCTCGGCGTCTACCAGTTCCGCCACCGCCCCACCTGATTCTAGCTTAAGTCGCCACTCTCCGGTGAGTTGCTGGAGGTGTGGCTCCCGGGAAGCACGGCCCGCGCGACCAGGATGCTATAATCCCGCCGATTTCCATGTTAAAGGGTTTATCGAAGCTGCTTGGCGGCAATTCGCTGGCTCGAGACTTAGAGCGCTATGAGGCGTTGGCCCGCCGGATCAACTCGCTCGAGCCCACAATGCGCGCCCTGGCCGATCCGCAGCTGCGCGCCAAAACCGCTGAATTCAAGGACCGGCTGGCCACCGGCGAATCCCTGGAGGAATTGCTTCCAGAAGCATTTGCCGTCGTCCGGGAAGTGTCGGTTCGAACCATCGGGTTGCGCCACTTCGATGTGCAGCTGATCGGGGGCGCGGCACTGCACGAAGGGCGAATCGCCGAAATGAAAACAGGGGAAGGCAAGACCCTGGTCGCCACTCTCCCGCTCTACCTCAACGCGCTGACCGGTCGCGGGGTTCACTTGGTTACGGTCAACGACTACCTCGCCCGCCGGGATGCCCGCTGGATGGGACCGCTCTTCAGCTTCCTGGGGATGGAAGTGGGAGTATTGCAAGAGGCGGCTCGGACCGAACATGGTCGAAAGGCTTTCAACTTCGACCCAAGCCGGATGACTGGCCAGGAGGACGTGTATCAGCTGCAACTGGTAGACCGCCGGGTAGCCTACCAGGCAGACATCACCTACGGCACCAATAACGAGTTCGGATTCGACTACCTGCGTGACAACATGGCCCCCACTCTGGAAGCCCGCTCCCAGCGCGGCCATTACTACGCTATCGTGGACGAAGTCGACAACATCCTGATCGACGAGGCCCGGACCCCGTTGATCATTTCCGGACCTGCACAGGAAGACCCCGCCCTCTACCAGCAGATGACCGGGGTGGTAAGGCAGCTGGAGCCAGAAGACTACGAAATCAGCGAGCGGGATCGCACCATCTCGCTCACCGAGATCGGCGAAGACCATGTGGAACGGTTGCTGGGCCAGCCATTGCGGGATCCGGATCGACCGGAAGACATCACTCCCGAACAGGCCAGGCTGCTCGGCTACCTGGAGCAGAGCCTGCGGGCCAACTTTATTTTCAAGCGGAACAAAGACTACGTGGTCCAGGGCGGTCGGGTGATCATTGTGGATGAGTTCACCGGTCGAATGATGCCAGGCCGGCGGTGGTCCGACGGCCTGCATCAAGCGGTGGAGGCCAAGGAGGGGGTTCGGATCCGGGAGGAGAATGTCACCTACGCCACGATCACCCTTCAGAACTACTTCCGGATGTATGACAAGTTGGCCGGCATGACCGGGACCGCACTCACCGAAGCCGAGGAATTCAACAAGATCTACAGTGTGGACGTGCTGCCGCTGCCGACGAACCTGGAGTACATCGCACAACAGCCAGACTCCGAGCTGGTCGAGCTTCAAGTCCAGGAGAACGGAAGCCGGTTCGGCTACTTCGCCCGCCGGGGAGACCCGGAGCACACGCCGGTTTTCTGGCGACGCAAGGATTTGCCGGATCTGGTGTATCGGACCGAAGACGCCAAGCTGCGTTCGGTCAGCCTGGAGATCCTCCGCCGGCACGTGCTTGGGCAGCCGCTGTTGGTAGGGACCACTTCAGTTGAGCTGTCCGAGCGATTGTCGGGACGGCTGCGGGCCGAGCTGCTCCAGCGACTGGCCATGATCCAGCTGCTGCGCGAGGCGTATATGGCGGCGCACGAGATCCCGGACGATGGCCGAAGGGTGGAAGAGCTGCTGGATCTCTATGCCCCCCTCGATACCCTTGACACCGGGCGGCTGCGGCACTTTGCCCGCGAACTCGGACTCGCCCTCAATCCGATCCGGCCCGAGAATCTGGAGCAGCTGTCGGTGCTACTTGAGTTGGGGCCGGAACATCAGGAGCGGCTCGCCAAGGCACTTCAAGCCGGCATTCCGCACAATGTGCTGAACGCCAAGAAGCATGCCGAAGAGTCGCAGATTATTGCCAGTGCCGGTGCATATGGGGCGGTCACCATCGCCACTAACATGGCCGGGCGCGGCGTCGACATCAAGCTTGGGGGAGAGATCGCGGAAGAAGTGCTGGCGGGGGTCGGTCGAGTGCTGCGCCGGACCGGGATCCAAGACCCGGAAACCCTGAACCTGCAAGAGCGGGTGGCCGCGCTAGACCGGGCCGATTCGAGCGCGATCGGAATCTACGAGTCCGAAGTGGAGTTGTTCCGCCGCTTCATTGGTGAGGAGAAGTTGGTCCGGGAGGCCGGCGGGCTGCATGTGCTCGGATCGGAACGTCACGAGGCCCGGCGGATTGACAATCAGTTGCGAGGCCGATCGGCTCGCCAAGGCGATCCCGGATCGTCCCAGTTTTTCCTATCCCTGGAGGACGAGTTGATGCGATTGTTCGGGGGAGCACAGGTCTCCGGCCTCATGCAAAGGCTCGATATCGACGATGCCACCCCGATTTCGCATGGAATCGTCAACAAGACGATCGAGCAATCTCAGACCCGAGTCGAGGGTGCAAACTTCGACCGACGCAAGCACCTGCTGGAATACGACGATGTGCTAAACCAGCAGCGAGAGATCTTCTACAACCAGCGCAACCAAGTTTTCGTCAAGGACGACCTGAGTGGGGATCTCCGCGCCATGCTGCAGGCCGAAGTCCAGGCGCACGTGAGCGCGGCTCTGGCGGATCCGGAGGGGCCGTGGCGGCTGCTGGCGTGGTTGGAGGAGGTCCAACCGACGCTGGGCGCGGACCGCGAGCTGCCATATCCCTCCTTCATGCTGAAGCTGCTTGCCGGGCAGCTGGAATCGATCGATCAAGCCGACGAGCTTGGCCCGGCGTTGGCCAAGCTGGCCGAGGACTCGCTTCAGGCCCAAGGGGAGCACCTCCATCGAGCCGCCCAGAGTCAGCTCGAGCGGGCCCTCTCGAGCTTGGAAACCCACGTCCGGGACCGAACCGACAATGACGAGAATGCAATCGAAGGCCCATACCAGGAGGCCCAACAGAC
>CAYHSI010000017.1:0-16825 GCA_964359225.1 uncultured Anaerolineaceae bacterium | reverse complement strand
AATGAGCAGAGTATCCGCGCCCAGCTCGCTGGCGAGCAGGGCTGAGGCCAGATCCTTGTCGATGACCGCTTCCACGCCCTGCAGGTCGCCCTGATCGTCTTCGACCACCGGGATTCCCCCGCCGCCGGCAGCAACCACTATGAAACCCTGCTCAATCAGCGCCTTGATGGCATCCAGCTCGACGATCTTCTTGGGCTTGGGCGAGGCTACAACGCGGCGGAAACCGCGACCACGACCACACCCCGCAGCCATCCATCGATGACCGGATCGAACAGGTATTTCACGCCGCTGCCCAGCAGGGCGATCAGCCCCAGCAGGAAGCAGCCGGCGGCCAGGCGGGCGCGTTCAATCTTCAGCGCCATCGCCTACTCTCGACCACCTGGCTGGCCAGAAAAAGAGCCAGGGCGGTTACGCTGGCGTAGTAGACCAGATCGGAAAGTTCGAGGATGCCCTGGTAGAGATTGTTGTAAAAGTGTTCCAACAACCCGAGGTAGCCGACGGCCTGGCTGAGTGGGCTGAGGCCTGCACCCACGTTGCCCAGAATCCACAGCACCAGGCTGAGCGCGAAGCCAAGAACCGCTGCCGCCGCCGGGCTCGAGAACAGACTCGAAGCGAACACGCCGATCGCCAGCAGAGAGCCCACCAGTGCCACCATCCCGATGTATGCGGAGACCAATACCCCTTGATCGATGCCGGGCTCGGTGAATTGATTGATCAAGATCGGAAACACCCAAGTGCCGGCGACGATGAGTAAGAGGAAGAGGAATGAGCCCAGCCACTTGCCAACCACCAGCTCCCAATCGCGCACCGGTGAGGTGAGCAGCAGTTCCAGGGTCCCCATCCGCTGCTCCTCGGCCAGCAAGCGCATCGTCAGCACGGGGCTGACGATCAGCAAGACGGTCGCCAGCGGCCCCAGGACCATTCGGCCATCTGGATTCATCTGACCAGTCGGCAGCCCAAAGTTGACATTCAAGGAAAAGATCAGGCCGAGTACCAGGAAGGTGAGTGCGGCCGCGGCGTAGGCCAGTGGCGATACGAAGTAGCGGCGGAACTCACGGACCGCGATCACCCAACTGTTGCGCACGAATTAGCTCTCCTGCGCCATGGCTTGATCTTCCTCGCGAGTAAGCTGCAGGAAGATGCTCTCCAGGCTGAAGCCGGCGGTCGTCAGCTCCAGCAGGTCCAAATCGGCTTCGACAATTCGACGCGCCAACAACGGCCGCAGATCCCGGCCGGGGGTGGAGGTGACCTCCACCGTGCCTGCCTGCCTGGCGATCTCGACTGACTCAACTCCCGGAACGCCCTTCAGCAAGGTGGCCAGGTCGCCCGCCGGAGCAGAGCTGCGGACCAGGATCCGGTCCGCACCGGCCAGCTGGGCAGAGAGATTGGCAGGAGTATCCTCCGCCACTATCCGCCCTTTGTTGATGATCAGCACCCGGTCGCAAACTTGCTGGGCTTCCGAGAGGATGTGGGTGGACAGCATAACGGTCCGCTCCCGCCCCAGCTCTCGAATTAGGTCCCGCACTTCGATGATTTGGGCCGGATCCAGACCGATGGTGGGTTCGTCCAGGATCAAGACCTCCGGCCGGTGCAAGAGGGCCTGGGCCAGGCCCACCCGTTGTCGCAGCCCCTTCGATAGGTTGCCTATCAAACTGTCGCCCCGCTCCTGCAGGCCGACTTGGATGAGTACTTCCCCGACCCGGCTGTCCAGATCCGCAACTCGCCGGAGCGAGCCCATGAACGAGAGATACTCCCGGCCGGACATCTCCGGATACAGCGGAACGGTCTCCGGCAGGTAGCCGACCCGGCGCCGCACCTCCAACGAATCCTCGACCACGTCGTAGCCGGCGACCTTGGCGGACCCGCTGGTTGGCGGCATGTATCCGGTGAGGATCCGCATCGTGGTCGTCTTGCCGGCCCCGTTCGGGCCGAGGAATCCCAGGATCTCGCCGCGTTTGGCCTGAAAGGAGATTCCTTCAAGGGCGGTGAGGTTCCCGTACGTTTTTGAAAGCCGATTGGCCTCGATCAAACCTCGGTCCTTAGGCGCGGGTGCTGCCGGTTCTTGGAGGTTGGCTGCACACAAAAACAACCCGGCTCTGCCGTTGCAACGTTCTTGCTCCGGAAGACCGGGATGTGAGGGGTCCGATCCCGCTGATCACTATACAGAGTTTCCTGGCCGAGAGTCAAGACACAGTTCCGCCTCTCACGAGATGCTAAGCTCTTGGCCCGGTTTTCTTTAAGCTTGCTTGACATGGCCTGTGCCAACTTGTACAATCGCCCAACTTTCCCCATAGGAGCTGTGGAACCTGATGCAAGCTCTGACCGCATTTGAACAAAGCGCGGTTCTCAGCGTTGTCGGGATTGCCATATTGGGGTTGGTCTACGCACTTTTCCTGCGAACCCAAGTGCTGCGCGAGCCGGTCGGCACTCCCCGGATGCAAGAGGTTTGGAATGCAATCCGGGTCGGAGCCGATACCTACCTGCGACGCCAGCTGAGCAGCATTTTGCCGCTGATTGCGGTGCTCACGGTCGCCCTCTTCCTCAGCGTGTACATCGTCCCCCCCAGCCCCGAGGCCTTGGAGCGATTCCACACCTTGAATTCTGAAACCGTCGTCCTGGTCATCGGGATGGGAAGATCGCTGGCCTTCGTGATGGGCGCCATTTTCAGCTTGACGGTGGGGCAAATTGGGATGCGGATGGCGGTGCAGGCCAACGTTCGGGTGGCGGCGGCTGCCCGCCGGTCGTTCGGAGACTCGCTGCGCATCGCCTATCGAGCCGGCACGATCACCGGAATGCTGACTGACGGCCTCGGCCTCTTCGGCGGCACAATGATTTTCATCATCTTCGGAATCGCTGCCCCGGATGCGCTGCTCGGGTTCGGATTCGGCGGGACCTTGGTGGCGCTCTTCATGCGGGTCGGCGGAGGGATCTATACCAAGGCGGCCGACGTCGGAGCCGATCTGGTGGGTAAGGTGGAGGCGGGGATTCCCGAGGACGACCCACGCAATCCCGCAGTTATCGCCGACCTGGTGGGCGACAACGTGGGCGACTGCGCCGGGATGGCGGCCGATATCTTCGAGTCGTACGAGGTGACGATTGTCGCCGGGCTGATTCTCGGGCTCGCGCTGTGGCACATCACTGGCAACTTCGAATGGGTCATCTACCCCTTGCTCGTGCGCGGAATCGGTGTGCTCTCCTCAATTATTGGGACCTACGCGGTTCGCGGCGGCCCGGGGAAAAGCGGCAATGCGATGCGGGCGATCTTCACCGGGTTCTTGTCTTCGGCGGCGATATCGGTGGTCTTATTCGGAATTATTGGATTCTTCTACATGCAAGATGTGCCGGGAGGCTGGTGGCGGCCGTTCCTGGCGACAACCGTTGGGGTGCTGCTGGCGATCGCCATCGACCGGCTGACCGAGTACTTCACCGGAAGCCACGGCAGGCCGGTGCAGGAAATCCGGAAGGCCACCAACACCGGCCCGGCGACTACCATTCTTTCCGGGATCGCGGTCGGGTACGAGTCGAGTGTCTGGTCGGTCCTGGTCATCGGACTGACCATCTTCGTCTCGATCCTCACCTTCGGCGGTATCTCCGGGATCCCTGCCGGCGAGGCAGTCACATTCGTTCTATATGGCGTCGCCATGACCGGTATCGGCATGCTGACCCTGACCGGCAACAACGTGGCCATGGATTCCTTCGGTCCGATCGCCGACAATGCCAATGGAATCGGCCAGATGGCCTGGCACGGGCAGGACGACCGCGATACGGTGCAGGCCCGCCAGATCATGGCTGACCTGGATGCAGTAGGAAACACGACCAAGGCCATCACCAAGGGTGTGGCGATCGGCTCGGCCGTGATCGCGGCGGTCGCCCTATTCGGCTCCTTCCTGGTGGACGTCAGCCGGGCTCAGGCCGCACTCGGCGTTCCGCCGGCTGAGCAGATCAAGACCCTTGGGATCCGGGTTGACCTGCCACAGGTGTTCGTCGGTCTGCTGATTGGAGGCGCCCTGCCCTGGCTCTTTTCCTCCTTTGCCATCAATTCTGTCAGTCGGGCGGCCTCCTTAATCGTCGAGGAAGTGCGGCGCCAGTTCAAGTTGGGCGTGTTGGAAGGCAAGGTAGCCCCGGATTACACCCAGGCAGTGGCGATCTCCACCGGGGCGGCCCAGAAAGAGCTGCGGCCATTGGCGCTGCTTGGAGTGGTCACCCCGATCCTCGTCGGGCTGGTGCTCAAGGCGGAGGCGCTGGGCGGATTTCTGGCCGGAATCATCCTCTCCGGCCAGCTCCTGGCGGTGTTCATGAACAACGCCGGCGGGGCCTGGGACAATGCCAAGAAGACCATCGAAGACGAGCCATCGAATCCCGCCGCCAACACCGGCAAGGGTTCGGAGCGCCATATGGCGGGGGTGGTGGGCGACACCGTGGGAGATCCGATGAAGGACACTGCCGGCCCGGCGTTGAATCCGATGATCAAAGTGGTCAATTTGGTCTCGGTGATCATCGCCCCCATCGTCGTGCAGTACGAGCAGCTGGGGCTGGCAGGTTGGTTGACCGTCCTGGGGCTCGTCGCCTTGCTGGTTTGGGCGATCTGGCAGAGCAAGCGGCCGGCGCCGGAATTGAAACGAGAAGACGCCGCAGCGATGGATTGAGACAGTCAACTCACATCTTCGCCTAGACAGGCCGGCAATGTGTCGGCCCGTTAGCTTTTCCAAACCGGCTGGGTTCTGTAGAATCCACCTCCATGGCTCACGGTTCTCAATTCGAGTGAGCTGATCTTGATCTCTTCCTACGCATGGGAAGAGTTGTACTAGGTGGTATGCCTTGAGCGATTGGCTTTTGTGCTGTCCGCTCGCAACAGGCCCTGGAGAATCGCTGATTTGCACCGCGTCGGCACTGCTTGATGCCAAGACCGCTGAGCGCCAGGCTGTCCCATTGGTTGACCCTCGCCAGCGACCGGATCGCTACTTGACAGGTTTGCCGGTCCGAGTATTGAGCGTCACCATCCCGCCGTGAGATTGGAAACAAGCGAACAACGAGTGACGAAACTCTCGCACAGTCCTACGGCCGTATGCCTCGGCGCCATTTACTTCATACGCTGGTTATGGCCGGAACGATCGATTGGCTACGAAGGACCTCTAGCGATGGTCGACTCTGCATTCGCGATCGCCTTGACAGCGCACGTAATGCTAGTTTCGAAAGAACTTGGCGGGAAGATCCTCGGATGGCTGCCGGCGCTCGAAATCTCTCGAGCCGAGGGGACACTACTCTCGATTACGTTAGGGCTCGGTTCATTCTCGTTCTTGATCACTCTAGCTGGTCTCATCGGCCTGCTGAATCCGGTCATGCTCATGGCGCTGCTCGCCGGCCTCACGGCGCTCTTCTATGGAGGCATTGCGAGCACCATTAGATCATTGCCCCATTCGCTCAGAATCGTCCCCGGTAGCTGGCGAAGAGCTAGCATCTGGGGACGCCTCGCTGCGGTTCTGGCCATATTGATCGCTGGCACTGCCGGTTTGCAAGCTCTTACGCCGGAGTTTGGATATGATCCCCTGGTCTATCATCTTCAAGCGCCGCGACTCTTTCTTCAGGCCGGCCGGATATATCCAGAGGCGGGAAACTGGTTGGCAGACCTGCCGCTATCGATCCAGATGCTCTACACCATCGGTTTGAGTTTCAGTTCGGACACGTTCGCCAGGCTCATCCATTTGGCTTTCGGAGTAATCCTGGTTTCGGCAGTAATCCTCTTTTCCAAGCGATTACTGCCGCTCACACCTTCGTGGCTGGCGGGAGCAGTCGTCCTTGCCACTCCCTCCCTTCCTATCTGGGCCAGCCACGCACACGCCGATGTCGCTTGGGCAGCGCTTGAAGGACTGGCATACTTCTCTGCAATCTCCTGGGCCAACGATCGGCGAGAGGGTTGGCTAATCCTTTCTGGGGCGTTCTCCGGGTTTGCTTTAGCGACTAAGCCCCTGGCTGGGATGGGAGTGGCAGCAATCGGCTTGTTCCTCCTTTGGCATCATCGCAGAGACTCCGCTATCGTGGCACTTCGAAATCTTGCCGCGTTTGCCTTGCCGGCCTTCGCCCTCTGCTCTCCCTGGTATGTGAAAAACTGGCTGTGGTTTGGCCACCCGCTCTTCCCAATATCGATCGCCTCAAATGAACCAGCAGTGGTCGAAAGGTGGGAGCTGACCCGTTCGTACGTTTTGGAGGGTCTCTCGGCTGGGAAGGGCCCCCTCGATTTGCTTGTCCTCCCGATCCGGCTGTATCTCGAGCCTACCGAACCAACGTTTGTGGATGCCCCGAGCCTCTTGTTGATCTTCATCGCGATTCTGCCCCTCTCGCCGGCGGCCCCTTCCCGGTCGGCGTTGGCAATGCAAGCCGTGCGGTACGCTGGCTTCCTTGCCACCTCACACCAGGCAAGGTTCCTTCTGCCGATTACGGTCCTGGCCAGTTTGCCAATAGCCAATAGTATGGCCTCCGGTCGTTTCAGACGGGCGAGGCCATTACTCTTTGGAATTGCGTTGTTGTGCATGGTAGTGACGCTGATCGCTTCGCTGTTGCGGACTGCGCAGACCCGGCCCTTGCGAGTGATTATGGGAACGGAAAGCAAGGCGGAGTTCCTCACTAGAAACTTAGAGGGCTTCCAGACTCTCATGTACATCTCTGAACACGTAGCCGAGGAGGAGACTGTCTACTTGGTTGGCGACAGCCGCCGCTATTATTGTCCGATGCAGTGCGATCCCGAGCCCGATCAATTTGGTTGGGCACGGTTGACCGCAGGCGGAGATGCCCCAATCGACCGTGTCACGGAACAGCTCGCCAGGCGAGGCGTCACATACTTGCTCGTAAGCCACCTCGACATGGCCTATCTGGCTCGCCATGACCCCACCGGCACAATCCGCCGGTCCTATGATCTCATCTTGAATGACCTCCGGCCCAAATGCCTCGAGCCAGTCTTCTCGGAGGAGCAATTCGATCTCTTCCGTATCACGTGCAATCAGTAGTGCTTGGCAACCTCTTTGAGGAGCCCATGACAACGGATGAGTAACCTACCGACCCGGGGCGATGGAGTATTGGAGCCCCTGCTCGCTCGGCTCCGAGCCCAGAAGGCCAATAGTCTCATACCAGCCCAACTGCGATCCGGGCGCATATTGGATGTTGGGTGTGGTAGCTATCCATATTTTCTGGCACACACTTCCTTCAAAGAAAAGTTCGCGGTCGACCAATTGCCGATTGCGGGTCCTCCGCTTGGCATTACGTTCCATAACCTAGACCTGAACCTTAATCCGCTCCTACCCTTCGACGACACGTACTTCAATGCCGTTTCCATGCTGGCAGTGATCGAGCACTTGGACCCCTTCGGGCTGATCGAACTGTTCCGAGAGACCCGGCGGGTGCTTCGGCCTGAGGGTCTGGTGGTTGTGACCACGCCCGCCGCCTGGACTGATCGGCTGCTCCGAATCATGGCGAGCGTGAGGTTGATCAGCAAGGAGGAGATCGACGAACATGTCTACCCCTACACCCTCCCCCTTCTGGGGTGGTATTTTGGCTCGGCGGGGTTCGAAATGAAGAAGCTGCGCTTCGGCTATTTCGAGTTTGGATTGAACATGTGGGCAGTTGCGACAAAATAGCTGGAGAGCCCCGCCGCCTCCCCAGGTTGTCGAGCTCCATAGACAATTTACATAAAGCCAGGGTTCTCCCGCGGAGCATAACCAGCTGTATTATCGAATCATTTGGGGATTAGCCCTCCCACGGCCGTCATCTTGCAGAAAGCCCCCTAATGAGTCATACTCATTTCAAGAGGCGGTCGAGTGCCTGAAGTAACTTTGCGCGCCTATGCCAAGCAGATCGACGAGCTCATCGAGCGGGAGCGGCTCGAAGAGGCGATCGCGCACTGCCGCCATATCCTCCACGGCTATCCGAAACATCTGGAGACCTACCGCCATCTAGGTAAGGCTTACCTGGAGGCAAAGCGCTATGGGGATGCGGCGGATATCTTTCAACGGGTGCTGTCCGCAGCTCCGGACGACTTCGTTTCCCATATCGGGATGGCCATCGTTCGGGAGGACGAAGGCAATCTGGATGCGGCTATCTGGCACATGGAACGGGCCTTCGAGACAAACCCGGCCAATCCGGCCATCCAACAGGAAATGAAGCGCTTGATCGGGAAGCGCGACGGGCTGGAGCCGCACAAAGTCCGGTTGACCCGAGGCGCCCTTGCCAGGATGTATGCCCACGGAGAACTCTACTCCCAGGCCGTTGCTGAGCTGCGCTCGGCCCTACAAGAAGACCCCGAACGGCCGGACTTGCAAGTCCTGCTTGCCGATATTTACTGGCAGACCGATCAGCACAGCGAGGCGACCTCGCTTTCCAACCGGATCCTGGAAAAGCTCCCCTATTGTCTGATCGCAAACCGAATCTTGGCCGCCGGTCTGCAAGCCGGAGATCGGGTCGAGGAAGCTGCGGTATTCCATCGCAGGATTGCCGGACTAGATCCCTACGCGGCATTCGTCGAGTCCGCAATGGCCGACCCCGCCTCGGTCGAGCCCTCGGCCGTCGTGCTCGAGAAGCTCGAATGGCAGGCCGGGGAAGCGCAACCGGCATCCCGCCAGCCGGGCTGGGCAGCCACCCTCGGATATGAAATGCAGGAGGAACGCAGACGTTCCGAGCAGGGCGAAGGGTTGCCGCAGACCGGTCCGCTCCCTCCGTGGCTCGAACCCGGCGAACCTCGGCCGTTTGAATCGAAGGCGGAGGATGAGCTACGCGAGGAGATCGGGCGCCGCGAAGAGTTGAGCGACTCAGCTCCGGCGCCGGTGGAATCGGCCTGGATGCCTGAGCTCGAAGCTTCCAAGTCCGCAGCCCCTGCCGAGCCGGCGCTCGAGTGGGATGCCGAATCCGCTCCGGAGCCGGGGCCGGCCCCCTCGTGGATGAGGGAGGTCGAGCCGAAGAGCGAGGTCGCTGGGTCGGCGCGCCCGGAGCAAGAGAGTGCGATCCCGGAGTGGATGCAGGCGGCAGGCTGGGACGATTCCAGCGGAGAAGCTACCGACCGACCGATCTCATTCTCAGACGAAGAATTGAGCGTCCTGGACGCTGGCGGCCTCCCCTCGGAGCCACCTGCAACCGGTGAGCTTGCGCCCGCTGAACTCCCAGATTGGATCCACGACATGGCCCCGACCGACGGGCAAGAGCTCGAGGCCGCCGCCGACCCAGACCTCGAGCCGTCGGCGGAGTCCATATTTCCTAAAGCTGAGTCGGATGGCAAAGAACTGCCGACCTGGATTACAGAGGATTCTCCCGGCGCGACCGAGACAATCGTGACCTGGCTTGGAGGCCGTGCCAGCGAGCCCGCGGAGTCCGTCGACGCGCCGGCGACAGACCTGCCCACCTGGATGAGGGACACCGGGCCACTGGACGAGGCTCAACTCGGAGACAAAACCCCGCCGTCCGGTCTTCCGCGCGGCGTGGTTGCCGAGCCTGAGCCGGCCGAGCCAGCGGCCCCGCCCGAATTGCCGGGTTGGCTCTCGGCAGTGGCGGTTGCAGCCGCCCGCGAGGAGCCATCGGCGAGCCCGGTCGCACCGCCGGAGGAGCCAGCCGAATTTAAACAGGCCGACCTGGCCCCCAGCCAAGTTCCAGATTGGCTCTCGGCCGCGATTGAAAAGCGAGAACAGCCGGTCGAGGCAAGCGGTGTGTCGGAACTTGAGGAGTTGCCTGAGGCGGCTCCGAGCTGGTTGACCGGGATCGGAGAGCCGGGTCTTGCAGATGAGCAGGCGGAGCAACCTGCAGGGCCGGCCGATGAAGCACCGCCTCCGGCCGAGGGCCTGGAGGCCACACCAGGGGTGGAGACGCCCGATTGGCTGAAAGGATTGGCCGGCGAAGGCGCCGACACCGTTGAGGTGCGCGGTGCGCGCAGCGCTGAGGCACCGGACTGGTTGAGAGAGATCGCGGTGCCCGGGAGCGTAAGCTCTCAAAACGCCGATGAACCGTCAGCCCAGATCGAATCTGCCCCCGATTGGCTTCACGGGCTCGCCGAGGAACCCGAGCCGATTGCACCACCGGCCGGTGTGCCGGATTGGCTGGAAGGTCTCGACGAAGAGCCGGCTGCGCCATCCGAGGCGCGGGCGGAGTTTGTGCCGCCGGCCCCAGAGCGACCGCGGGTAGAAGCTACCCCCGAACCCGAGCCGGCCGAAGCTGACGACGCAGTCCTCAGTTGGCTGGAAGGGTTGGCTGCCCGGCAGGGCGACCCTTCGGTCGCCGAGAGAGTCCCGGAGACCCGGCCTGCTGCACCCATTTTGGAGCCGCGCAATATTCCCGAAGAGGCCGAAGAAGGCTTGGAGTGGCTCGAACAGCTGGCGGAGCAGCGCGGACTCGACGTCGATGTGAGCGTGCCCAGGCCGCCTGCCCGTGCCCCGGAGCCTGAGCCCGAACCTGAGCCGGAGCCTGCGGAAGCAGAACCGGCGGCGCTCGACACTGCTCCGGATTGGCTGACCCGGATGTCCACTCAGCGACTTCCGAAAGTCGAGCTGCCGGCCGAGCCACCTGCCGAGCAGGCTGAACCCCAGGGCTGGAGTGAATTGGATTGGGCCCTCGAAGAGGAGCCGCGCTCCGGACAACCATCGGAACTGCCGGCCCAGTTGGAGGCCGAGCCGGTGACTGCGGAGCCACCGGACGAGCCTGAGCAGCCAGACGAGGTTCCCGGATGGTTGCTGGAAGCCGCTGCGCAAGCGGAGCCATCCCCGAGTGCCGCAACCCTGCCGGTCGCGGTGGCGCCGAAGGCTCCCGTCTCCGCCCAGCCGCCCGCAGCTGTTCCACCGCCACCCGTCGAGCGTCCGCTCGCAGTGCAGGCCGCGCCCACCCCGACGCCGCTCCCCGCCTCGCCCCCAGCGGCCGAGCGACCGATTCCGAGGGAGCCTCTGCCTGCCCCGGCCACTGTCCCTGCTACTCCCCCAGCGGTCGAGCCGCCGGTCCCCACGGCCCCGGTCCCCGCTGCCCGACGGGTGAAACCCGACCCTGCTAAAGTGCTCGAGGATTCCCGGCAAGCACTGGCGACCGGCGATATCGGTTCTGCCGCGAAGCTTTACACCAGCCTGATCAAACGGCGTGAGTCCTTGGGGCAGGTCATCGAGGATCTGCGGATCGCGCTGGAGCGAACACCCGATGCGGCGACACTGTGGCAGGTCCTGGGCGACGCCTATATGAAGGGTGATCAAACCGCCGAAGCGATCGAGGCGTACCGAAAGGGCATGGAGGCCAGCTGACCTCGGCGGCTTGCAGGAGCGAAAGGATCTGAACTCGGGCCTCCCCGAGTTCAGTTTTATGGAGACGGTGTTGCAGCGGACGCTAGTTCTGATTAAGCCGGATGGAGTTCAGCGGGGACTGGTCGGGGAGATCACCGGCCGGCTCGAGCGCCGCGGCCTGAAGCTGGTCGCCGCCAAGTTCGTCAAGGTGGACGCCGACTTGGCCGCCCGCCATTACGCCGTCCACAATGGAAAGCCCTTTTACGAAGGGCTCATCCGCTACATCACCTCGTCACCGGTACTGGCGATGGTCTGGGAAGGGCCGGCGGCGATCGAGGCCGTGCGCCAGACGATGGGGGCGACCGATCCACGGCAGGCCAGTCCGGGCACGGTGCGGCATGACTTCGGTCTCGAAATCGGCCGCAACCTCACCCACGCATCCGATGGACCTCAGACGGCTGAGCAGGAGATTCCGCTCTGGTTCGGGCCGGACGAGATCGTCAGTTGGCCGCGCGATTCGGACGGCTGGATCCTCGAAAAGTAGCCAGGCTGTCCTTCAGGCCATCCGAAGCAACACCTTCCCCTTGCCCCACAGCTCTTCCAGCCCGTAGTATTCACGTAGCTGCTTAGAGAATAAATGCAGGACCACGCTGCCGTAGTCGTGCAGCACCCAGCCGCTGGCCGGCTCTCCTTCGACGTGGAGCGGGCCACTTTCGTATTGCTGTTTCACTCGGCGCTGAACTTCGTTGGACAGTGCTTTCAGCGTCCGCTCGCTTCCACCGGTACAGATGACAAATAAGTCCGCAAAACTGCAGATCCCGGATAGATCCAGCAGTAAGATGTCCTCCGCCTTGCGCTCCTCGAGGGTATTCACAATGGATTTGGCCAGCTCCAGCGGATCTCCGGGCGCTGGGCTCAATTCGGGGTCCTCAGTGGAGCGTAGTGTAGGCGGGAATACACCGCCCCTGCTCCGGTCAGCTCACTCTGCATCAGGCTGACCCCTTCCACGGGGACCGAACCGAGATCAGCACTTTGGATCTGCCGGAGCTGATCAGCCAGTAGCCTCACTTCACTTTGGCCCGCCTCGCGCCGGAGCCTGCCCAGGGTCAAGTGCGGATGGTAGGTTCGATCTTCCGCGTCGATCCCAACTTTGGAGACCCCGCCTTCAATCTCGGATTGCAGCTTGCTGAGCGAGCGATCCGGCTCCCGGATGCCGATCCAGATCACCCTCGGTCGATTAAGGTTCGGGAAGCCCCCCAATCCGCCGACTTCGAGACTCATTCGAGCGTAGTTGGCACAGACTTCATCCAGGCAGCCGGCGATCAAATCGGCGGTTCGCTCGTCAATCTCGCCAAGGAATTGGAGGGTCAGGTGGATCGCCTCGGACTCTACCCAGCGGATCGCCCCCCCACCCACCAGTTCCCGCAGCTTGGCGATTTCGGTCCCCAGCCTTTGCAGCATGGCGGTGGGCAGTTCGACCGCGATAAAGGCGCGCACGGCCTGGCTTATCCGGCGGCCAAGTCGGGGTTCGAAGCCGGGGAATTAAGCAAGAACGGCCAGGCGTGTGGTCTCGGCGCCTGCCGCTCTGTTAGCCCTTTGGGCCAATCCATCCATGCAAATTATACCATTTACGACCCGGAGGCCTGCCATTAGAATGCCCGAGCAATGGAGGGCTTGGGTCGCCGCGACGTTCTCAAGCTTGGGCTGCTTTCCCCCGGCGCGCTCGCCCTCCGTCCCCCGGACCCGCCGGCTGACTTTCCAGCCTTCGGGATCGGCAGAGTCACCGTCGAGTGGATTGGTCTGTATTCGGAACCGTCGTTCCGCGCTCCCCGGCCGCACAAGTTGACCCGCGACACGCTGCTCAGCCTGCTGGCACGGGTCACGGCCGATGAGGGACCCCGCCACAATCCGATCTGGTATTTGGTGCCGGACGGCTATGTCCATTCCGGTCACGTGCAGCCGGTTGCCTGGCAGCCGATGCCGGCCGAGCGCCACGTCCCGGTGGCCGGCGCCCTCTTTGAGGTCTCGGTGCCCTACACCCGCACCTACCGCAGTCCCGACCCGGCCTCCGACCCGCTCTACCGCCTGTACTATCAGTCCACGGCCTGGGTCACCTCATCCGGAAATGGCGAGGATGGTCGAGTCTGGTATGAGCTGCTCGATGACCTCCTGCGGATCCGCTACTACGTGCGCGGGGAACACTTGAGGCGGATCGCGCCCGACGAATTCACACCGATCTCGGCCGAAGTGCCACTGCAGCACAAGCAGATCTCGGTCGACATCCGCACTCAAGAGCTGTTCTGCTATGAGTTTGACAGATTGGTATTTCGAACCCGGATCTCGAGCGGCATTCCGGATAGCCGGCCCCGCGAGAATGGGATCCCGACGATTACTCCGTCCGGCCGATTCTTCATCGAGCTGAAAATGCCGTCCCGCCATATGGGGAACGGACGGATCACGGCGGACCTGGAGGCCTATGAGCTGCCCGGGGTCCCGTGGGTCTCTTTCTTTACCGCCACCGGAATTGCCTTCCACGGAACCTATTGGCACAACGACTTCGGGAGACCGATGAGCCACGGCTGCATCAACATGGACACCCGAGAGGCCTTGTGGCTCTACCGCTGGACCCTCCCGGTCGTTCAGCCGGACGAGAAGCACCGGATCGGCCGGGGAACCCCCATTTACATTAGCTGAGTTTTAGGGCCGCGGTTTTCCCTTTCGAACTTGGTCGAGCAGCGCGGGGAGTTGCCCGGTCTGACTGAAACCCGAAGCCCCTCGGTCGACCGCCTCCTGCCCTTGGGCCTCGGTGATCGCTTCGGCCAGGACGAAAATATCGAAGCCTTGTCCCAATTGGCGCAAGCCGCGCAGCAGCCAGTAATCGCGTTCTTGGGCCATGTCCGCATTCACCAAGACCAGTTCGGGGGGGATATGTTCGGCAAGCGCCAGGGCCTCTTCGGCCCCGGCCGCCTCGGTCACCCGGTAGCCGTGAGCCTGGATCATCATGACCAGGAACTCGCGGGCGATGTCGTCTTGCTCGGCCACCAACACCCGGCCGGCCGGGCTGAGCCCCGCTCCCAGCACTGCCTGAATCGTCGAGACCAGCGCCCCGGTGCCGGTTGGTCGCACGAGAAAGCTGGCTGCCCCGAGCCGCACCCCCTGTGGATCGCTAGTCGAGGTGAGGAACAACACCGGGATATTCAACGTGCGGCTGTCCTGCTTCAGGACCATCGCGACGTCCAGGGCTCCCGGATCGCGGGCCAGCATGTCCAGTAGAATGAGATCGGGCTGCTCGCGCCGAGCCAGCCCTAATACCTCTCCCCCATTCGAGGTCGGGATGACCGAGTACCCCTCCTCGACGAGTTCTGCCGTCATCTCCGCCAGGCGAGCGGGCTCGTCGATCACCAGCAGCAAGGTTTCGCCGGATTTCGGTTCCCCGCTCAAGTGGTACTCGACGATGCTGCGGAGGTCGCCCTCGCCTCTGGGTGCTGCCAGAAGTGGGAGTGAGAGCCGAAAGGAGGGTTGGTCGGGCTCGGGATACTCCAGAATCAGGTTTCCGCCGAGTCCGCCGGCCATGGCCTGGATCGAAGGAAGCGATGGAAGCGTCGGGATCAGCGGCTCCGGCCTTCGGCTCGAGCTGGCCGCTGGTTGCAGCCCATCGGCTAGCCGCCTGGCGGCCTGCTCAGAAGCGGGCAGCTTGACCTGGACCACCGCCCACGGATTTTCGGCCGGATTGCCTTCGAGCCGGGGGCCGCTGGCCCAGATTTCGGCCGTGACAACGACTTCGCCCTGCTCGGCGGCCTCCACGGCATGGCCGATGACGCCCCCAATCAGGCTGACCAAGCGCTGTCGGTCCACCCGCACCGCGGGCAAGTGAGCCGGATATTCGGCGACCACCGTGATCGGCTTGTCCCCAATCAGTCCGACTGCCTGGGCGACCGCTTCCTCGATCGCTTGGGGAAGATCGGTGCGGGCTTCTCGCCGCTCAACCATGGATGACTTCTCGCAGCGGGCGCCGCACGCGGACTACCCCTCCTCCAAACGGTACCCGTATCCACGGACCGTCACTAGGCGTTGTGGGTTTTCCGGATCCGTTTCGATCTTCTGGCGCAAGAACCAGATGTAGCGGCGTAACGCACTGCCGCCCTCTTCTTGGAGATTGCGCCAGACCGCGGCGGTGAGGTCCTCCTGAGAAACGGCCTCCCCCGGCCGGCTGGCCAGAGCCGCCAGCAATCGGAACTCGGTCGGGGTCAAGCCAAGCGGTTGACCATTCAGTCTGGCCTCCATCCGCCGGGTGTCCACCGCGATGGCCCCCACGCTGTGGAGTTGCAGCTCCTCTGCTGCACCCGAGCTGGCACGCGCCAGAACTGCCTTGATTCGGGCGGCCAGTTCGGCCAGGCTGAACGGTTTAGCCAGATAATCATCCACTCCGAGTCGGAATCCTCTCAGTTTGTCCGCCTCGGACGATTTGGCGGTCAGCATGATGATGGGCGTTTCGGCCATCTCCCGCACCCGGGCACAGACCTCCCAACCGTCCATGCCGGGCATCATCACGTCCAGCAAGATCAATTCTGGCCGCTCGCGGAAGAACTCCTTCAGGGCCTTGGTTCCCCGGTCGGCCTGGACGACCTGGTGGCCCTCGCCCTCCAGGTAATCTCCGACGAAGCGCAGCAGGGTTTTGTCGTCGTCAACCGCCAGGATCTTCGCCATTATTCCACCGCCACCGGCAGCCAGAAGACAAACTGGGCGCCGTCAGACAGGCTCGGCTTGACAAGGATCGTTCCCCCCATCGCCTCGACCAGCCGGCGGACCATCGGCAGCCCGAGGCCGTGTCCATACACCTCCCGCTCATCGCGGCCATCGAGCCGGTGGAACATCTCAAAGATCCGCTCCCGCTCTTCGACGGGGACTCCGGGTCCCGAGTCGCTGAGGCTCACCCGGATCTTCCCGTTCTCGGCCGCCGCCGCCAGGCTCAGCTCGCCCTCCGGGGCGTATTTCATCGCGTTGTCCAGCAGGTGATACAAGATGCTCTTGAGCCCGGCTTCATCCGCCCGGATTCGCGGCAGTCCGGCCGAGAACTCTTTGCGCATCCGGGTGAGGTCGGGAAATTGGGCCACGACCTGCTCCGCCACTTCGACCAAATCCAACGGTCGCAGTTCGAGCGGGAATCGGCCGGCCTCCAGCGCCGAGAGATCGAGGATGGTTCCCACGAATCCGACCAGCCGCTCGGTCTCTTGCTGCACGAGGCGAAGCGACTCCTCGACGCTGGTCACCAGGGTCGGTTCACGCTCGAGCACCAGCTCGATCCCGCTGCGAATGTTGGTGAGCGGGGCCCGCAGCTCGTGGGAAACCAGCGCCACGAATTCCGATTTCAGTTGGTCCAATTCCTTCAGTTCGTCATTCAGCCGGGCGAGATCGGAGACCGTCTGTTCGAGCTGCTGGGTGCGAGCCTGTACCTTCTCCTCCAGTTCGGCATTCAACTGCTGCAGGTCAGTGCGGGCCGCGGCGATCTCGGCCAGGGCTTTTTCCAATTCAAATTCCCGGCGCTTGATCAGGGTGAGATCGTTGAATATGCCCGCCGTGATATCGATCGGATT
>CAYHSI010000016.1:0-17506 GCA_964359225.1 uncultured Anaerolineaceae bacterium | reverse complement strand
ATCGTGCTGTTTTCCGGGTTGGTGGCCGATGTCGAGATTGCAGTCGAACGCGGGTGGCTGCCCTCGACCGGCCCGATCAGCTGGTGCGGCAGGTGGTCATCCCTCAGCTGCACGACGAGCTGTGGGCCAATCTGTCCCAGACGACCCACTTCCGGGAGATTGTGACGGCATGAAGCTGGCGAAAGTGCTTGGCACGGTGGTCGCAACCACCAAAGCCGAAGGGCTGACTGGCATCAAGTTCCTGGTGGTCCAACCGCTTGACGAAGACCTCTGTCCGCGCGGTCTTGCCGAGGTGGCGGCCGACGCCACCGCTCAGGCCGCTCCTGGGGAGCTGGTGTTCATGGTCGCCAGCCGGGAGGGGGCTCAGGCGCTGCCCGAGACCTTTGTCCCGGTCGATCTGGCCGTGACCGGGATTGTGGACTCGGTGGATCTCGCCGAGCCCGGGCTTCGGGCGGTCGCGACGGCTCGCTGGCCGCGCGCCGACGGCTCGAGCGGTGCCGAAGAGAGCTGAGCCGTGTATATCGGGAAGGTGATTGGAACGGTGGTCGCAACGGTCAAGATCCCGCATCTTCACGGACAGAAGTTGCTCATGGTTGATCAGCTCGACTTGGAGGGCGCTGAGACCGGGAACTACGACATTGCGGTGGATGTGGCGCAGGCTGGCGTCGGCGACACGGTCCTGGTGATCGATGAAGGGAACGGTGCTCGCCAGATCCTCGGGTTACAGCCGGGAGCGGTTCGGGCAGTGGTGGTCGGAATCGTCGATGAGGTGGCGCTGGCCTGAGCTGATCGCTAGCGGCCGGCGGCCGCCCGGGCCAGGTCCACGAAGTCCGCCTTCAAGCTTGCACCCCCGACCAGCGCGCCATCGACCTCCGGCATCGCCATGAACTCGCCGATATTCTCGACCGTGACGCTTCCCCCATATTGGACCCGCACCGCCTGGGCGGTGTCCTCCCCATAGAGCTCGGCCAACGCACCACGCACACTCAGCCCGATGACTCGATTGGCGTCCGCCGGGGTAGCCGCCTCGCCGGTGCCGATCGCCCAGATCGGTTCATAGGCGATGACACTGCGCTCTACCTGCTTGGCGGCCACCCCCGCCAGGGCGGCCTTGACTTGTCCGGAGACAAATTCATGGGTCTGCCCAGCTCGGTTTTGCTCCAGGTTTTCACCCACGCACAGGATCGGGGTTAGCCCGTGTTCCAACGCGGCGGTGACCTTCCAGTTGATCGCCTCGTCGCTCTCCGAATGGCTGCGCGTGGCGCGGCGCTCGGAGTGTCCCAGAATCACGTATTGACAGATTTGGGCCAACATGGCGGCCGAGATCTCGCCGGTATGCGCGCCGCTCGATTCCCAATGCGCATCCTGGGCGCCCAATGCGATCCGGGTCCGACCAAGCAACTCGGCCAATGCGGAGAGCACCGTGTTGGGGGGGCAGAGCACCAGATCCAAACCTTCAATCTCGCTTAGCCCAGGCCGGATCTTGCGAAGAAAAGCGATGGCCTCGTCGGCGCGGCCCAGATTCATCTTCCAGTTGGCGGCCAGAATCGGCTTACGAGGCATTTTTCCACTCATCCGGCTCGCGCTCAGGGTTTCCGGCTAACGCAGGGGAACTTGAGGGATAAATGAGGGCCGGGCTCAGGGAGCGGCCCGCGTCGTCTCAGGGCTGGAATGCGGAGGAATGGCTTCTTTGGGAAGCAGGGCGATGGCATCTACCATTTCGCGGTTGAACAGCATCGCCGGCGAGCTGGCCCGAATGTCGGGGAAGAGGATGGCGATGAGTTCAGTATTGTAGAGCGGAATGAAAATTCGGTCGCCTTCAATCATGAAGCTGCCGTAGTTGAACTTGCCCGGGGTCTCCACCTGGCCGCGCAGCTCGTAGCCACCCAACACCAGGTGAACCCAGTGTGGGACCATGGTGGAATATCCGCCGCGGGCCACGCCCGACGGGCCGATCTCGGCCCGGCTGCTGAGCAGCACCGTCACAATTTCGTCTTTCACTAACCAGAGGGTTTGAAAACGAGCGACCATGCGGCCGGGTTGATGCAGTCGGTTGAGGTGGGCCCCCTCGACCTCCAGGTAGTTTGTAGTGGGGATGTTGAGGTAACTGAACAGGCCCATCGGCCCCGGATCAATCCGACCGAGGATCCGGTGGCTTTCGGTGTACATTTCGACCGAGATTGGCTTGGGCACGCTAGCTGCCGGTGGGGAGAGCGAAGGTGATCTTGGTGGCGGCCGGGGTCTGATCGTACCATAGGACTCCCCCCATGCTCTCCACGATCATCCGGATCTCGCCCAAGGTGAGACCATAACCTAGATTCCCGGCGGAGGGGTCGACCGAGGGATCCCGGAATGCCCGGACGGTGTCGGGGGAAAGGCCCGGGCCGGTATCGGCGACCGTTACTGCAGCCCAACTCCCATCTTCCAATTCGATTTCTTCGGGCAGCAAGATTCCCTCGCTCCGTCCGTTCTGGACGTTCAGCAGATGGGTCTGAATCAGCACTCTGCCCGTCGGAGTGCGGCGAATGGCGGCTCCCACCAGCGCCTGCAGGACTTGAAACACTCGATTTCGCTCTCCGGGGAAGGCAGGGATGAGGGCTTCTGCCTCGACGATGAGGCCCAGTCCGCGGCGGGTCGCCGTCAGTTGGTGCTCGCCGGCCGCCTTGTGCACCAGACGGGTCAGGTCCACATAGCGCATAGCGAGCTCGGGTTCCATGACCGTGATCGGCATTCTTCGCAGGGTCCGAAGCTCATCCAGCAGTTTGAGCAGGTCGGATTTGACCGGTCGGCCGGTTCCCATCGAGGCCCCGTTGAGCAGACCATCCAACGTGGAAAGTGCCTGATCGAGTCCTTCGAGCAGACCTTTGGGCGCCAAACTAATCGGACCGGTGCTGCCGGTCGGAGCCCCGGCCTGCTGCACGAGAGTGGCCCGGTCCAGGGCCACTCCGGCCCAGTCCGCCAGGGACATGAGCACGGTCACGTGGTGTTGGTTGAAGGATCGCAGCGCCATGCGGTTGTACACTCCAAGTACGCCCACGATTTCCTTCTGAACCCGGATCGGAACCTTGACCACCGACTGCACCATGAATCCGGTCTGGACCTTGACCGGACCGCCCTCCATGTTGGGTTGACGCAGGATAGGCTGGCCGGTGCGGAATACTTCGCCGACCAGCATGTCATCGGCCCGAAGCCGCTGCAGGGTGGCATGCCGTTCCCCGGCCTGCTTGGTGGCGCGCAGCACAACCTCATTGGTTTCCGGATCCTCCAGATAAATGCTGGCCTCCTCGGCGTCCGTGACGTAGGCGGCCGCCTCGACCAGGCGGGCCAGAATCTGATCCAGGTTGTCCAGGCCGGCCACCACCCGGCCGATCTCGCTCAACATCCGAACCTCGTCGGTGCGCCGGCGAAGCTCTTCGCGAAGGCCTTCCACGTTATGGGAAAGCTGCGCGGTCTGACCCTCGCGGGCGCTCGACCTGCCCAGGGCCAGGATGGCCTCCCGCAGCTCTTCCTCCCGATACGGCTTGAGCAAAACGTCCCGCACCCCCATTTTCAGGAAGCTGCGCAGCCGGGAGGCCGGGAAATGTGCGGCCAGCACGATGGCGGGAGCATCGTCACCCATCTCGCGCCGGTTGCGAAGGCCGGACATTGGATCGCCCCGAATCTGGGTGACGTCTACCAACAGCACGTCGGCCTTTGGCGCCCCTTCTTTGGCCGGCCAAGCCGGAATGCCGGCCGGTTTCAGGACCCGCTCAATCAACTGGGTGGCATTGGTTTCGACGTCGGCGATGACGACGACCGTCGGGGAGGCATCGGAAGGGTCGGCTACGGCCGTTGGGGGAGCGGGGCGCGGAACGGAGCGGCGCTCAATCATCGGCGGCCACGGCTAGATCGTAATGGGGGATCCATCCCAGGTTCTCCAGTGGCCAATACACCAGAACGGCTTTGCCGATGATTCCTTCCAAGGGCAGCGCTCCCCAGTTCTGCGAATCGGAGGAGTTGTTTCGATTGTCTCCCAGCACGATGACCTCGTCCTGTCCGACCCGCCACGCACTTTTGTACGCCGGCTGGACGGCCAGGTACGGTTCGTAGAGCTGGACTCCATTGATGTACACCGCCCCGTCCTGTACCAAGACTTCGTCGCCTGGCAGGCCGATTACCCGCTTGATGAAGCGCCGCTCCGGATTCAGTGGGAAACGAAAGACCACGATGTCACCCCGCTGCGGTTGGCTCTGAAAGAGGGGCAAGTCGTATGCCAGCCGGCTGACCACGACGAATTGCCCGTCGTGCAGGCTGGGTTCCATACTGTCACCTTCCACCCGAATGCGGGCTGTCACCAAGTTGACCGCAAAGAAAAGCACAGCCGCGAACAAGACAGTTTGCAGCACACTGCCGATGAACCGCAGGATCTGCCGCAAGAGACTGACGGGTTTGGGACGCGAGATGACAGGCTGGGTCGGTTGGTTAAAGGGAAAATCAGCCACGAAGGGAATTATAAGACCCGCTCTAGCGGCGTGACAAGCGTACTGGAGTTAGGCTGGCCGGTTGGACCCCGGTTCGGGGTCGTGCGCAGCTATTCTCGGGGCTGGCTCCGGAATGTAAGCCGAATCGGGGTGCCAAGGAAGCTGAACCGTTCTCGGATGCGGTTTTCGAGATGTCGGGCATAACTGAAGTGGACCAACTCAGGATCGTTGACGTGGAAAAGGAAGCTTGGGGGGTCGGTCTGGACCTGAGCAGCCAGGAAGAACCGCAATCGCACCCCCACCTTGGAAGGCGGGGCATGCGCCTGCTGAGCGCTTTCCAGAATCTGGATGAGCTCGGCGGTCGGGATCCTTCGCAGCCGTTCCTGCTGGACCCGGAGTGCCAGTGGAAGAATGGCTGCCACTCCGGTCCCGTGGAGGGCGGAGATGAAGCAAACCGGTACGAAATCCAGGAACTTGAGCTGGGCCCGAGTCTGCTCAGCAAACGCCGGCTGAGAGCGGGCCTTCGCCGGCACCGCGTCCCATTTGTTGATCAGCAGCAGGCAGCTTTTCCATTTCTCAAGGATGATCCCGGCGATGTGGGCGTCTTGGGCCGTGACACCCTCCGGTGCATCGATCAGCAGCAGGGCCACGTCCGCCCGCTCGATGGCTCTGACCGCCCGCATGACTGAGTACTTCTCGACTCCCGGCAGCACTCGACCGCGGCGCCGGATGCCGGCGGTGTCGATCAGAGTCAGCGGCGTCCCCTGAAACATCAACGAGGTGTCGATCGCGTCTCGGGTGGTTCCCGGGATCGGGGAGACGATCACCCGCTCTTCGCCTAGCAGGCGGTTAAGCAGACTCGATTTCCCAACATTGGGGCGGCCGACAATCGCGATCTTGACCTGTGCTTCGACGGCCGGCTCAGCGCCGGACTGGTCGAACGTCGCGGTCAGCTGGTCGAGCAGGTCTCCACATCCGGTACCGTGCAAGGCGGAAATCGGAATCGGATCCCCCATTCCGAGCTCGAAGAACTCCACCGCCTGCTCGCGCCGAGGGCGATTGTCGGCCTTGTTGACCACCAGCAGGATCGGCGGCCGCGGCTTTCCGTTTTCGGTCGTTTGATGCCGCCGCAGCACTTTCGCCAGCTCATGGTCAACCGGCGATACTCCACTTTCGGCATCGACCAAAAACAGGATCGCGTCGGCTTCCTGCACCGCCAGCTCGGCCTGGGCTCTGACCTGGCCGAGTAGTTCTCCCTCGCCGCCATCCGGGTCAACCCCTCCGGTGTCAACCAGGTCGAAGGCGAGGCCGTTCCATTCTGCCTCGGCGAACAGCCGGTCGCGGGTCGTGCCCGGTTGGCTGTCGGTCACCGCCAACCGCTCGCCGGCCAGGCGATTGAAGAGGGTCGATTTGCCGACGTTGGGGCGCCCGACCAGGGCGACGACTGGCTTGGGCACGGGGGATCTAGATCAGGGCGAGGGAGGCGGCGTGTTGCTGATCGTGACTTGGATGGTCGCCGGAAAGACCGGCTCGTTTTCGACGTCGGTGGGCGAGATAATCACCTGCGGCAGGATCTGATGGATGCCCGGGCCGAGGTCTAGCAGGTCCACGATCACCCGCACGTCCTCGAGCTGAAGGGAATTCAAGGTTGGAAGCGGGCCGCTCAGGATGATGTCGACGGCCTCCGGTGAGAGCTGAGCGAACAAGCCGACCGCCAGGCCGCGGACTTCCACCACTCGGCTCAAGGTGATGGTACCCTCCACCGGCGCGATGCTCACCCGGACCAGGACGCCCTGGTTTTCAACCGGGGAGATGCCGGCAGGCAGATCCAGCGAGAGTCGGCGCTCCAGATCTCCGGTGGCCCCGGAAAGATCGAGCGGCAAGGTGAGGACAAAGCCCGGCAGAGCTGCCAGTGCCTCGGGGTCGGCGGAGAAGACCGTCACGACCTCCGGAGTCACCGAGACGTCGGTCAGGCGGTAGCCGGCATCCGACAGCGCCTCTTCGCCTTCCAAATTAGGAACCACCGAGACCAGTCGGAACCGCTCCCGCGGCTCGATTTGCACGGTTACCAGGACTCGGGCCGGATCGAATTGCAGGCCCAGCAGGCGATTCCCTGCGCCGCCCAGAGCCACGAGGGTGACCTCTTGCTCGAAATCCTCCCGCTTGTCGCTCACATTGACCTCGGCCCGCACCGTCGCAAGCTGCTCGACCTGGGAGGCGGCGCCAAGCACGATGGTGCGGGCGGGAGAAGCGTTTGCCGAAGTGGTACGGTACCCGAGCTGAGGCTCTCCCAGAGTCACGACATCGACATCTAGGCTGGTCGTGGCGGCCCGCTCGAGAGTGACGGTAACCGACTGAGGCTGATAGTCTTCCACCCGGGCAGGTTGAATCCCGAGGATCGGTTCAACTTGAAGGCTATGGGTTCCCTCCTCGAGTCCGGTCAGATCCACCCTCAGCCCCACGCTGTCGAGGCCAATCAGATCCCAGATCGAAAGCGGCGCCCGCAGCGTGACTCGTCCGCTGGCGGGTGGAATATCACCGACGATCATCAGTCCCTGGCGCGGGCCGATGTAATCTATCGCGACGGGGGAGGGCAGCTCGCGGGTGTCGGTCGGGTCTTCACTGATGAGAGCCACGATCCAGACCGCGACGGCCAGGATGAAAGCCAACAGGAGCGAGCTGAGATTACCCCAGAGCCAGCGCAGCGGTCGCACGGCCTCAATCTCCCGGTGCTTCGACTCGAGAACGGCCGGATCGAGTCAGCCAGTCGCTCAGCCAGCCTGGCAGTCCAGCGATCCGGCGTGGGCGATAGAAGGTGGCCAGAATATTCCGCAACCGGCTGCGGTCGAGCTTTCGAATCATTTTGCCATTATGGGTGATCGAGATAACGCCGGTCTCTTCGGAGACGACCACCGACACCGCATCGCTCACTTCGCTGAGTCCCAGCGCGGCTCGGTGACGCAGGCCAAGCTTGCGCCGGGTGCCGGCTGCCAGGGTGCCGCCGGCGGACAGTGGCATCACGCAGGAGGCGGCCGCGATCCGATCGCCCCGGATGATCACCGCACCGTCGTGCAATGGAGTATTTACGTAGAAAATCTGGATCAGCAGCTCGGTGGTGAGCCTGGCATCCAAGGGCACTCCGGTCTCCACGTACTCGTCCAGCCGGTCCTCGCGCTCAATCGTGATCAGCGCCCCGTACCGAATTTCGGCCAACCGTTCGGCCGCGCTGACAATCAGATTCACAGTTCGCTCCGCCTCCGCCGGCTCAGAGAAGAGGCTGAAGAAGGTTCCGGCCCGCCCCAGGCGTTCGAAGGCTCGCCGAATCTCCGGCGCAAAGACGACCGGGATGACGAACAGCAGGGCGGGCAGGGTGGCGGTCAGCAGGGAGGAGAAGGCTGGCAGCGGGAGCAGGCTGGTGAGCAGAACCATGATGATGATCAGCAGGACCATCCCCCGCAGCAGCACCACCGCTCGAGTCCCTCGCAGCAGGCTGATCACCAGGAAGAAGACCCCGGTCACCAGCAGCAGGTCGAGGATGGCCAGGGCATCCAGTCGCTGCAGGAAGAATCGGACTTCGGCTAGTAGGTCACTCATCGCGAATCCGCTCGGCGGGCGCGCCTATGGGTATTGCTCAAGGTGCTACTCGCCGCGCCCGAGATTACGGCCGACGGCGGCAGAGGGGGCCTAGCCGCTGTGCAGGTTGCGCAGCAGCTCCACGTAGTCTTCCACGTCAGGCGGGTTAAGGTCGATGATCGCCTGGATGCTGCGGATCGCGTCTTCGTTCTGACCGGCGTCCAGCTGGACCTCGCCCAATGCGTCATACTGGGAGATGGCGTCGGCGGTCCGTCCGGCGGCCTTATAGGCCTCCGCCAGTCTGGCGTGCAGCGATTGCTTGCCAGGATGCTCGCGGGCCATTTCCTCCAGGAGGTTTAGTGCCTCCGGCCCGCGGCCGGACTCCACCAGAAACTCCAGGTAACTGTCCAATTCCTTGGCGGCCTGATCCTCCTGCCCGATGCGCAGATTGAGGTCGATCAGGTTTACCCGGGCCTTGTCGTCCCCAGGGTCGAGGGTGCGGATCTGTTCATACACTCGCAGGGCCCGCCGCTGATCGAGGCGGGAGAGGTCCATATCCCCCATCATGTGCAAGATCTTCAGCGACCAGCCGTTACCGGTCGCCAGCTGCTGCGACAGCCGCAGCGAGTTGGCCAGAGTCTTGCGGGCCATATCGATCTCGGCCATGTCGCGATAAATCCCGGCGAGCTCGAGTGACTGGGTGAGCGCCTCATCTCCCCGGTCCTGCTGCACGAGCAGGTCGATCAGGCGGGTGCGGGCCGGGATGTCCACCGGAGTGAATTGTAGGATTTTCATGTAAACATCCGCGGCCTGGGCGCTCTCGCCGCGCACTCGATGGGTCTCCGCGACCACCGAGAGCTTGGCATAGCCGGCTTCCGGTCGTCCGGCCGCGATCTGAATTTCCGCCATCCGGCGGTGGAGCGCCAAATAGGTAGGAGCGTAATCCAATGCCAACATGGATTCTTCCAGGGCCGAGGCATATAGACCTTGGTCCATCATCCGATCGACCCGCTGCATCGACTTGAGTACTCGATCGGTCTCGCCAACTGCCAGCATTTCGGCGATGGGGACCACCCCGCCACCCTCGCCCTTCTTGTCAAGCTCCGCCCTGGCCTGCTTCAGACGCTTGAGCCACTCCGGGCCGCTCAGGAACTTGAGCGTGCTGTCGACGATCTTGGCCAGTTGTTTCTTGTCGCCTTCGGTCTGGGATGCCAACAGAGTCTCGTAGAACTGGTTGAGCTCATTCGATTGGCCCTGCGCGACGGTAAGACCGTCGGCCAATTTGAGGGCCTGCAGCAAATAGCGGGTAGCTTCGCGGATGTCGTTCTTGTTCTTGGCCAACCGTCCCAGGGCGAGGTTGGCGCCCAGGGCCAGGCCGGGATGCCCCAAGGAGGCCACGAGATGCTTGCGGGCCTCGTCGATCTTGCCCAGCTCCTTAAGCAGCATCGCCAGGTTGTAGTGGGCGGCAGGATGCTCGAGCCCACTTTCCATCGCCCGGGTGAATTCTTTGACTGCTTGTTCTTTGTGGCCGCGGGTCTGCAGGTCGATGGCTTGGGCCAGGTAGCGATAAATCGCCGAAGCGGGTTTGAGTTCCCCAGTCTGGCCACTCGCGATTCTGGCCATTCCGAGCCCCTGCTCCTTGCCGTTGTCCTTTGGCTCCTCGAAGAGAATCCCGGCCAGGATCGTCAATGCTTCGCCCTGAGCCGCCATCTCGGGATCCTTCAGCTGATCGTCGGCCTCGATGGGCTGCTCGGCATCGGTTCGGAGGAACTCCTGCACCTGCGCCATCCGCAGCGGGGCGGTGCCGCCGCGCGGCTGGGGTGGGGGGGGCAACTTCTTACCCTGGTTGAGCAGCCGCAGGTAGCGAGTGGCCTCTGGATCGCCAGGCAAGATCGCCAGCGAACGTTGGACCGCCTCTTTGGCCCGGTCGATCTTGCCTCCGCTGGCCAGGATCGAGGCTACCGAGAGGTATTCGAGGGTCGAGTCCCGGGTGCGACCAAGGCGTTCATAGGTGAGGGCGAGGCGAGTCCGGGAGGCCAGGTTCCGAGGGTCGAGGCGGGCGATGTGCCGCCAGTTGTCCACGGCCTTGCCGGCGTCCTTGCGCCTGATGTACATGTCGGCCGAATCCTCGCGGGCCTGGATGGACTCCTTGATTTTCCCCAGGCGCTCGTAGATTTCGGCGCACTTCTCGACCGGGATAGGATCTTCGGGGCTGGCCTGGGAGGCTGTCTTGTACACGAGCAGGGCCTCATCCAGCTGCCCGGTCTCGAGTAAGGCCAGGCCCAGACTGTTCAGCGCGTTGGCGTGGTTAGGAAACTCCGCCAGCGCCTTGCGGTAGAACTCGATGGCCCGGTTCCATTGGAGGTCCCAGGCGGCCGAGTGCCCCAGGCGCATCGATTCATTAAAGAGGTCTTCGCGTCCAGCCATTGCAAATTGGGAGCCGATTCTAGCACAGGAGCGGAAAGATCACCGCGGCCGGCCGGTCTGCATTGAGGGACAGGGTTGTCCGGGAGGGTATTCGGGCTGCCCGCGCCTGCGTGGCGCGGCAGGACGACCCTTAGCCGAGCGGCTCCATCTGTTCCCAGTTGGGGCCGGCCTTGGCGTCGGTCTGCAGCGGCACCTTGAGTTTGTAGGCCGACTGCATGACTTGTTGGACCACTTTGGCGGTCTTCTTGAGCTGCGCGGTCGGCACCTCGAAGACGAGCTCATCGTGCACCTGCAGCAGCATGCGGGCCTTCAGTTTGGCGGCAGTGAGCGCAACCGGAAGTTCAATCATGGCGAGCTTGATGATGTCGGCCGCCGAGCCTTGAATTGGCGAGTTCACCGCTTCCCGTTCCGCCCTTGCCCGCAGCTGGGTGGGACTGGGCTGTCCACCTTTGGTGAGCTGAGGAAAGTAGCGCCGGCGGCCAAGCAGAGTTTCAACATAGCCTTGCTCCGCCGCCTGCTCGCGGGCTTGATCCAGGTAAGTCCGAACACCGGGAAATCGCTCGAAGTACACCTTAACGAACTCTTCGGCTTCGGCCAGGGTGAGATCGGTGGCCCGGGTAAGGCCGTAGGGGGACATCCCATAGATCAGGCCAAAGTTTACGGCCTTGGCCCTGCGCCGTTGCTCAGGGGTCACCTTCTTTAAGGTGGTGCCGAACACTGCCGCGGCCGTCGCGGCGTGGATGTCCTGATCTTCGTGAAAGGCCTTGATCATGGTCTTGTCGCCTGCAATATGGGCCACGACTCGCAGCTCGATCTGGGAGTAGTCCACCGAAAGAAGGATATTGCCGGGTTCGGCGATGAAGGCCCGCCGGATCTTCCTCCCCAGCTCGGTGCGGATTGGAATGTTCTGTAGATTCGGGTTGGCCGAGGCGAGCCGGCCGGTCACCGCGCCTGCCTGGCTGTAGGAGGTGTGAACCCGCTTCGTCTTTGGGTTGAGCTGCTCCGGGAGGGCGTCGGTATAGGTTGACTTCAGTTTGGAGAGCTCTCGGTGCTCCAGGATCAACTCCACCACCTGGTGTTCCTCGCGCAGCGACTCCAGCACATCCGCGGCGGTCGAGTATTGACCGGCTGCAGTTCTCCGCGAGCCGTCCGCCGGCTTCAAGCCCAGCTCATCAAAAAGCACCTGAGAGAGCTGCTGGGTGGAGTTCACGTTGAAGGGGTGCCCGACCAGCTTGAAAAGCTTGGTCTCGAGGGTCTCCACTCGAGCGCCCAGCTCCTTGGACAGTTTAGCGAGAAACTTGGTGTCCAGGGCGACCCCCGCGATTTCCATGTCGGCCAGCACCCGGACTAGCGGCATCTCGAGGTCGTAGAACAGCGAGCCCTGACCTCGCCGAGTGAGCTCCTTCTCCAAGACCTTGCGGAGCCTGAGGCAGACCTCGGCGTCCGCCGCGGCATAAGGAGCGACCCGCTCGATCGGAACCTGGGCCATTGTCCGCTGCTTGCTCCCGGTCCCAATCAATTCGTTGATGGGGGTCATTTCGATCCCCAGCCGAACCCAGGCCAAATTTTTGAGGCCCAGGCTGTGCGAGGAGGGATTGAGCAGCCACTCAGCCAACATGGTGTCGAAGCTGAGCGGCCCGGCCTCGAGCCCGTAGCGGGCCAAGACGGTAAAGTCGAACTTGAGGTTGTGCCCGACTTTCTCGATCTTGGCATCGGTCAGCGGACCGCGCAGCGCTGATATCACGGTCGAGAGATCGAGCTGCCGGGCTCCGGATAGGTCCGGGAGATGGCCCACCGGCACGTAGTATCCTTCGCCGGGCTTGACGGCCAGCGAAATGCCCACCAACTCGGATCGCATCTCGTCGGGCGCAGTGGTCTCGACGTCGAAGGCGATCGACTTGGCCTTCGCCAGGCGGGCCGCCAATGACTCCAGGGCCTCCGGGGTGTCCACGACGTGGACCGTCGTTTCCGGACCGGCCTTCGCCTCGCTCGCATACAGCTCGGCCGACTCGCCAGCCTGCTTGGTGAGCCGATCGAGCAGCGAGCGGAACTCAAGTTCGCGAAATAGCGGCACAATTCGATCGCGATCGTATTGGCGTGCCCGGCAGGCCTCGAGATCGAACTCGATCGGGACATTGGTCACGATCTCACCCAGCTTACGGCTGAGCTGGGCATCCTCCCGTCCGGCTTCCAGCTTGTTCCGGTAGCGCTCGGGGATCTCGGCAAGGTTGCGGTATACGCCTTTCAAGTCCCCGAACTCTTGAATCAGGGACACGGCGGTCTTCTCCCCGATGCCCTTCACCCCGGGGATATTGTCACTCGTGTCCCCCACTAAGGCTTTGAGATCGATCAGCTGGGCCGGGTCGAGCTGGTATTTCTGCTTGACCTGCTTTGGGCCGTAGTCGATCGCTTCGGCCAGCTTCTGGCCGGCGAGCCGGATGATCACGTTCTCGCTGGCCAACTGAAGTAGGTCGCGGTCACCGGTCAGGATGACGACCTGAACGCCCTTCTTGCTCACTTTTCGGGCCACGGTGCCGAGCACGTCGTCGGCTTCGTATCCGTCGGCCTCCAGAATCGGGATGCCGAACGCCTCCACGACCTCCCGGATCCGGTCAATCTGCAGTCTCAGGTCATCCGGCATCTTCTCCCGGGTGCCCTTGTAATCGGCAAACATGTCGTCGCGGAAGGTCCGGCCGGTGTCGAATGAGACGGCCAGGTACTCAGGGGATTCCTGTTCCAGCAAGCGCAGGATTACCGAGGTGAAGCCGTACGTGCCGGCGGTCGGCTCCCCGGAGGCGGTCATCCAGCGGGCCGGGTCCCCGCCTCGGGTTAAGGCGTAGTAAGCCCGATAGGCCAGGGCATGCCCATCGATGAGGTACAGCCTGGGGGAGGGGCTCACCGAGGTGGGCCGACGATGCGAGGAGCCAGCCAGAAGGCCCAGTCCTGGAAGGAGGGGCCGTTGGCTAGTACCGCGAGCACGAACTCGACTGACTTACCGGCGAGCGAGGAGAGGTCGACCTCCAGGGACTGAACGTTGCCGTCGTAGGTCTGGTCCCACTGTTGAAGGTTTTGCAGCGCGCCGCCGTCGGCTCGGTAGTTCAGCTGGAAGCGCACGTTGCAGGCCAAGCCGTCAAACAGGCAGCCGATTACCGCTTTGAAGCGATCGCCAGCCTTCACTTGGAAAGCTGGGAACTTGCCGGTGATCACGCCATTGTCGATCCACTGCGGGTGGGTCTCAAGGGCCGGTTCATTCTCCGTGACCCCGTTCTCGAGCTTCGGCGCGTTCAGCTTGATGATGAAGCCCTGAATGTCGGTGTCGGTGCCGGGGCAGCTCAAGTTGCCGGCTCCGCTCACCCATGCTGCGGAGCAATAAGTGGCGATGAAGTCATTAACCACCGCAGGCTGAGGGGTGGGAGTCGCGCCGACAACGATCTGGACGAAGAATGGCTGATCGAAGTTGACCCCGATCCCGAAGAGGACACCGTCTGCCGAACGCAGCATCCAGTTGCCACGGTGGGAGCCATCCGCGCTCGGTGCCTTCAGCGAGACCCGGATGTCCACTTCAGTTCCGGGAGCGACCGTACCGGGCAGCGGGGAGGAAGGCGGGCCGGACATAATGTTCCCGCTCTGGAATACCAGGTCGTAATCCGAGGTCCAGGCACAGGTCCCCGAGTTCTGCAATCGCCAGATCTTCTCGAACGAATTCCCCGCAGGGATGTTGGTGTTGTCCGGAATGCTGACGTCGCGAGTGAAACGGACCTGGTTGGTGCAGGAGGGGGTTGGACTGGTCGTCGGCGAAGGAACCGGTGTGGAGGAGGGCGTGGCGAGCGGAGCAACTGTCGCCGAAGGCTGCGGGGAGGGCGCTCCAATGGTTCCGGCGATCTGGGTGAGCTGGGCGGCTACCGTCTGGGCAGCGGCGGTGGCGAGACTGTCTTCTTCGGGTTGAGGGGTCTGGAATCCCGGGAAGTTGCAGGCGGCGAGCCCGAGCAACGCGGCCGCACCAACCCAGCTAAGCCGGCGCATGGATGGTCGAGTCATAGGATAACCCCCTCTGCAATCGGATGGTTCAGAAAGGCGAGCGCTTGGAGGCCGGGCGGTTGAGCGGACCGCGGCTCGTGGAGAATCGAACCGCGCAGGCTCCATGGACCGGAGTGTTCAATCTTCACCTCGACCAGCTGCCCGCGGAACTCGCTCTCCGCCTCGAAGAAGACTAGCTTGTTGGTGCGGCTGCGTCCCATCCAGCGGCCGCGGCGCTTGCCTTCCACTAGCACCTCAAGCTCGCGGCCAATCAGCCGGCGATGGCTTCTCTCCGCGATGCCGGTCTGCAGGTCCTCGAGCAGCTGAAATCTGCGCATTTTCTCTTGCTCCGGAACATCGTCAATGAGGCGCCGGGCGGCAACGGTCCGCGGCCGAGCGGAGTACCGCGCCAGATGGGCAACATCCAGTTCGAGTTCGGCGAGCAAATCATATGTCCGTTGGAACTGGGATTCACTTTCGCCCGGAAAGCCAACGATGATATCGGTAGCGATCGAGGCGCCTGGCAGGCGCTGGCGAATACGGTCGATCAGGCGGCGGTAGTCGTCGACGCGATATCCGCGCCGCATCTGGCGCAGCACCTCATCATCGCCGGTCTGGACCGGGACTTCGATATGTTCACAGACTTTCTCGAGCTCGGCGACGGTCTCCAGCAATTGCTCTGACATCCAATTGGGATGGGAGGTCAGGAAGCGGATCCGCCGAATTCCATCGACTCGATCCACCGCCCGCAGCAAATCGGACAGATTGGGGCCGTCCGGGACATCCATTCCATAGCGATCGACGATCTGACCCAGCAGAGTGACTTCCCGCACTCCCTGTTCCGCCAGGGAACGGACCTCGGCCACGATCTGCCCAACGCTCCGGCTGCGTTCCGGCCCGCGCCGGAAGGGGATGATGCAGAATGTGCAGGCATGCGAGCATCCGTGGACGACCGGGACGTGAGCGCTGACCAGGCGACCGCGCTCGTGGAGCGGAAGCAGCAAGTCCCCATCCATGGCCGCATAGCGACGCCGGGTGTCCTGCTTGTCGAGCGAGCGGCCGTCGGCCTGGGTGAGATGGTCGATGAGCGGTTGGGGATCGGAGGGCGGCGAGAAAACATCGACAAAAGGGTAGGAAGCTTCGAGTTGCGGGCTGCCCTTCACACCCACCAGGCAGCCCATCAGGTTGATGACGACTTCCGGCCGCCTCTCCTTCAGCGGCCGCAGCGAGGTCAGCCGACCGAACGCTCGATCCTCGGCGCTTTGGCGCACCACGCAGGTGTTCAGGACCACCACATCGGCCTGTTCGGCGACGGCGGTGGGGAGGTAGCCCAGTCCTTCCAGCGCCGAGGCGACCCGCTGTGAATCGGCCACGTTCATCTGGCAACCGGCGGTCCAGAGATGGTAGCGCACGGGCGCCATTATACTGTGCGCGAAATCCAGGACCTGGAGGTCCAGTTGGCGGAACCGGTGGGGTGCAGACCTCGAAGAGGCGGCTTATCAAAGCCAATTCACGGCGCGGCATGGCCGAACTCGCTCAGAGCGTCGGCGCTGTGGGTCGCCCTCATTGCACTAGCCAGCTGCAGTCCGCTCGAGTCCCCGGCCCCGGCCACGCTGAACCCCGCGATCGCGCCATCCGCTTCGGCGGTCACGACGGTGAGCTAAATCGATCCCGAAACGGCCGCGATCGCGGCCGCGACCGATACGACCCAAGTTTGTGACCACGCGGAAGGAGAAATCGAGGCCGGCACCTATCCAGCGGTGGCGGTGCCCGGCGAGCTCCCGTTCCTGATCTACCTCCCCCCTTGCTACCAGGAACTCGGCCAGACCTACCCTGCGGTGTACCTGCTGCATGGCTACCCGTACGACGAGCGGCACTGGCTGGAGCTAGGGGCGGAGCAGGTCGCCAACCAG
Organism: uncultured Anaerolineaceae bacterium; assembly: GCA_964359225.1. GTDB lineage: Bacteria > Chloroflexota > Anaerolineae > Anaerolineales > E44-bin32 > JADFRG01. The sequence continues at coordinate 1,116 of CAYHSI010000016.1, read as the reverse complement.
GGGTTCTACGCGGGGAATTGGCCGCCGTTCCTGATGGTGATGCCATTGCAGCCCGACCCGCTGTTCCGGAATTCCGATGGAGGGCCTGGTTCCTACGAGACCGAACTGCTGGACGGCATTGTCTCTTATGTCGATAAGGTGTATCGCTCAGACCCCTCCCGCCGCGGGTTGGCCGGGGTTTCGCGGGGCGGGGTCTGGGCGCTCGAGATAGCCTTCCGCAACCCGTTCGACTTTCAAGCGGTGGCTGCGATCAGCCCAGCCCTGGCGGTCAACTCCGCCCGTCCACCCTATGACCCTTTTGAAATCGTCAGGTCCGCGAAGCATCTGCCCCGGGAGATCTTGTTGCTCGCCGGTGATCAAGACTGGGCTGCCAGCTCTACCGAGCGGCTCAGCGCCGCCTTGGAGGCAGCAGGCTTTCCGCACTCCTTTCGGCTACTGCAGGGGGACCACAGCGACCCGACCTGGGCCGAGGCCATGCCCCAAATCCTCGCCTTTTTCGCCTGGGGGCTGGCCGGAGGACCCTGATTGGGCTCGTAAGGGCCCCGGGAAACGTATTCAGGTACAATGGCCGCCCTGGAGGGGGGTTCACTGCCCGTACAAATGCCCGAAGACGATCGGTTGGCTTCGGATGTGATCATGGCCTACCGGCGCCGCCGGGAGCGGATGGTGCCATTTCTGCTCGGGGCATTGGCGGTGGTCCTGTTGGTGGTAGGCCTGGTCCTGATCGTCATCTGGTTCACCGGCGACAACCCACCCCAACTCCCGGCCTTGCTTCAGGCCAATACGGCTACCCTCCCGCCGACCAACACCCCGAGTCCGCCCACTCAAACTCCACCTCCGAGCCCCACCTCCGCGCCCTCCGAAACGCCCACCCCGTCCGGCCCGATCACCTATATTGTCGAGGAAGGCGATACGCTGTTTTCGATTGCCGCGCAGTTCGTGGTAAGCATCGATGCTCTGATATTTGCCACCACGCGCCTCGCTCCAAACAACATCCACCTTCTCAACCCACGCCACCTCTGGCCCATGCTGGGAGCGTTTCACCAGTTCTTCCAGCTTTTCGCGTAGGCCTTCTGCCACCACTTCCACCGCTTTATCCTCCCTATTTTTCACCCA
>CAYHSI010000015.1:15763-17871 GCA_964359225.1 uncultured Anaerolineaceae bacterium | reverse complement strand
AAAACGGCCGATTCGCCGGCGGTGCTTGTCCTCGAGGATGCCCACTGGTTCGACTCGGCCTCTTGGTCACTGGCGGAGCAGGTTCAGTCCCGGGTGACCTCACTGTTGATCGTAGTCGCCACCCGCCCTCTCCTCGAAACCGAAATGCCCGGAGATGGGCACCTCACGGCGGCGTTGGAGCGGTTTCTGGCATCCCCACAAGTGCGCCTGGTTCACCTCACGGCACTGACGCCCGAAGAGACCCAACAGCTCATCTCTCATCGCCTACAGGTCTCCAGCGTACCCCAGCCGGTCATCGATTGGATCCTAGAAATGGCTGAGGGCCATCCGTTCTTTAGCGAGGAGATTGCTTACGCACTGCGTGACAAGGGTATCCTCATCATTGAGCATGGCGAAGCTCGGCTAGCCGCCGGGGTTGGCGACCTAAGGGAGTTGGATTTCCCCGATACCATCCAAGGGGTTGTCACCAGCCGCCTAGATCTCTTGCCTCCGGAACACCTGCTGAGCCTCAAAGTGGCCAGCGTGATAGGGCGGGTTTTCCCATTCGCCACACTCCAGCGGGTGCATCCCGACGAAATCGAAACACCCAAGCTAAGAGCACAGTTCGATTATCTGGAGCGCCTGGACATTACCCCGCTGGAAGCAGCGGAACCCTCGGCGGCGTACGCATTCAAGCACATCTTGATTCAGGAATCCGTTTATCAACTGCTGCTGTTCTCCCAAAGGGCCCAGCTGCACCGGGCGGTCGCCGAAGCATTGGAGCAAGAGTCTGCCGCCGACTTGACGGCACTCTACCCAATCTTGTCCCACCATTGGGGCATCGTCGCCGAGGTACGCACCGAAGACCGCCAGGCCGCCGAGAAGGCGATCCTCTATCTTGACCAGGCCGGGGAGCAAGCCATACGCAATTACGCCAATCAAGAAGCAGTCCGCTTTCTAGGTAAGGCCCTCAATCTGAGCGAGCAGCGGGGGGTAACGATCGAACCGATCCGGCGAGCCCGATGGGAGCGCCGGCTGGGTGAGGCCTATCTGGCTCTGGGCAATCTGGGGGAGACTCAGAAGCACCTTCAGCGCTGTGCGGAAATATTCGGTCTAACCGCCTCTCCGACGCCACTGCACCTAATCGGTCGATTTCAGTTGGAGCTGATCCGTCAGGTCCTTCACCGGACCTGGCCTTCGCGCTTCATCGGATCCCGGCCCGACCTCGCTGAACGCAATACCGAGCTCGCCCGGGCCTATGAACGGCTGGGCTTCGTCCATTACTTCAAGGGCGAGGCGGTCGAATTGCTCACGGGAGGGCTACGCATCTTGAATCTCTCAGAGACCGCTGGCCTGGCCTCCCGCGAGCTCGCCGGCGCCTACGCCACCAACTCCTACACGGCCGGTCTGCTCGGGCTCCGTCGACTGGCGGGCGCCTATCATCTGCGTGGCCTGGAGCTGTCCGAGCGAATCGACGACCTCCCCAGCTTGATCTGGGTTCAGATTGCATGGGGGCTTTCCAACCTGGGGGTCGGAGGCTGGGAGGCATGTACTCAAGTATTCCGGGAGGCTGAGGAAGGGGCCCGGCGCCTCCAAGACAACCGTCGCTTAGAAGAGTGCCTGACCCTCTGGGGCATGGCTGAGTACTACCAAGGCCGGTTCGAATCGTCTGTCGCCCGCTCTGCCGAAACTTACGCGGTGGCTTCCAGGAGCGGCAACGCGCAAGGCAAGATCTGGGGCCTATTTGGAGAGGCGGAGATCCTCGTCGCCAGAGGAAAACTGGTTGAAGGGGCCGCGGCGCTCGTAGAAGGCCTTGAATTGCTTGAACACGTGCCGGACCGGCTGGAGGAGATCCGCGGCTTTGGGCTGCTGGCGCGGACTCGCCTGTACGAGGGCCAGCAGCAGGCCGCCCTCGAGGCCGCTCGCGAGGCTTCCAACCGGATCGCAAAGCTCCTCATCCCAACCGGATACTACCTGCTCGAAGGGTACGCGGGCGCGGCGGAAGTTTACCTACGGTTGTGGGAGGCCGGCGGCCTTCCCGGTGCAGAACAAAGGTCCCTAATTCGTGAAGCCGTCCGAGCGTGCAGAGCGCTGCGCTGGTTCGGACTATTTTTTCCCATCGGACGCCC
>CAYHSI010000015.1:4742-15663 GCA_964359225.1 uncultured Anaerolineaceae bacterium | reverse complement strand
GCCTTTTACTATGCCCTGAGCTCGGTAATGAATCTGCGGCCGTTCATCCAGTTGACGGTCTATGCCCGGGCGCTGACCCTCCCGTTTTTCATCCTGCTGGTGGCACTCAGGCTTACTCAGCCGGTGCTGATCGTGTTTGGCGTGATCGATCTGGCCGGCGCGATCTGGACCGAGGTCGCCCTGCGACGGATGGGTTAGGCGCGCCGCACCCATCGCCACAGCCGGTAAAAGACCAGCACCAGGCCCTGCAAGGTGTTCAGCAGCCGTGGCAGCTCTTCCCGCCAGGGCAATCCCCGCTGATAGCGCCGTCGGTCGTCCCATCGCCATAGCCCCAGAATTCTCGGGTCGTGAAGCGGCCAGATGCGGCAAAGCGGCGCGTTTGAACCCGAGCTATCCAGGATGGCATTGACCGCCCGACGAGCTGCTTCGTTTGCGGCCTCCATGGTCGCCAGCTGAGTGTAGGTGCGGACGTAGTCGGCCGCCAGGAAGAGGTTCGGAACGCGAGTGTAGGCGTCCGGCCGCAGATGCCAGCTGTTGTTCAGCGCTACGAAGAGCGGCTCAGCGTCCTTGTAGCGCACACCAGCTTCTGGGTCCGGCGCATCCTTGATATCGGGATCGAGATACCAGGAGTGCAGGTCGGAATCGCTGAGCAACCGGTCCCCGTCCGCCACCAAGCTTTCCTTGATCTGCTCCCAGACTTCGTGCTTGATCTCCTCTCGTCGGCAGTCCTTGGCCGGCTTATTCACGAACTTGCCCGTCGTGTTCCAATCGGAGATCACCACGGAGAGGATGTCTCGCACCTGGCCGTCGCCGTAATTGGCCAAGTCAGTCCGTGGCCAGGTCTGCTGTTGGGAGATCGAGGTGAGCGCCCATTTTGAATCGAGGTAGAGCTCGTGGCCGAACACAATCCCAATATCCTTGCGCAGGTAAAACTGTAAGCCATTCATCCAGCCCACCGCCTCGCCCAACTCAACCACCCCGGCCAACGACGGATCGGCATTGAGTACGTTCAGGTACTCGATCTTTCCAGTCCGGGTGCGCACCAGATCCGGCCGCAGTAGTCTGGCCATGACTTCGACGGGCAGCGCCGCAAGGTAGTAGTCGCCGGTAATGTGAAGCTCTTCGCCGGTGGGTTTCACAACCGTCGCGCCGGAGATCTTCCCGGAGTCGTCGCAATGCAGTCGACGGAGCGAGGCGCCGTAGTTGAAGCTAACCCCAAGTTCTCTGACCAGATAGCCACACCAAGGGTCGATCCAGGCGTCCTGGGTAGGCGCGTTCAGTACCCGATCCAGGCTGACTCCGGGTTCGGCCAGCCCGAGCAGCAGCTGAATCACAATATCCCCTTCCACTTTGGCGTTGGTCACCCGAGCATCTGCGGCGACCAGAAACTTGGAGAGCCCCTGCACCAGGAACTTCTGGTAGCCCTCCGAGCGGCTGCCAGCGCCCAAGAAATCCCACCAGGACAGCCGCTCCAGCTCGTCGGCTCGCCGGTCCTCGCAACTCGTGACCACCCGCCATAGCCGTTCCCCGAAGTAGGTCACTTCTTCCTTGGTCAGGCCCAGCTCGCCGTACAAGTCAACGAATACGTCCTTGAGGGTTAGGATCAGATCGGGCAGCGTGCGAGGAAACCGCGCCGGCATGTAGAAACTGGGCCCGTTCAAGCGGGGGGCGTCCATCCGGGTCAGCTGAATCAGATTGTCGTAGACCCCCCGTTGATTTCCCTCAATCGGGATGCGCTTCATTGTGTCGGTGACATGACGGTAGAAGCGAGGGAAGAAGCGAAACCCGTGCTCGGCCGGGAGGTCCATTCGTCCCGCGGTACCGCTCCCAGGCATGCTGAAGCTGCGCGCCTTGCCACCAGGGATTTCGCGTTTCTCGTAGATCGTGACCTCGAAGCCGCGCTCTCCCAGCTCCTGAGCTGCACTCAGGCCGGAGACGCCGCCCCCAAAGATGATTACGCTCTTGTCCATTTATGCCCCTCGTGGAAAGGGAACGCGCCGGCACAACTCACACCTGGTGGCGCGTCCGGATCGGTCAGCAGTCTTCAGGGCTCAACCCGTCGGCAAACTTTTCAAACGCAACTCGCTCGGGGTGGCCGCATATCGCCCGGGAGGCCTGCATGCCCGACATCACGGCCGATTCCATCGCCCCCACGTTGAGACCGTTACGCGTCCAGTCTCCGGCCAGGATCAAGTTGTCAAATCCTGATTGATCACTGCGCATTCGGAATCGCAGCGTGCCGGGCGCCGCATAAATGTAGCGCTCGGAGGGATCGACATTGGCGCGGAAGAACTGAGCCTTCATTCGGTCCTTGCCGGTGCGGCTTTCTGGATCGATCAACAGCCCCCAGTCAAAAGTCCCGCTGGTTCCAGCCACGCTGTGAGGCCAGATCCGCGGGGCTGTGCGCTCGAGAAGGTCGGCGGCATGCTGCTCAACCTGCTTGAGAGCCTGCTCGGGGAAGGCATCTTCCGAGGGTGGGGGCGCCAACTTTGGACCGGGCAACGCGCTGCAGAAGTAGTGCACGCTGCACGGAAAGTGTTCGCCGGGCCACATCTCCCGAATCAGCAGGTGGCTCATGTCGGCCCAGGTGTCGAAGGGATCCTGGTTGATATCGAGGATATAACGCCCCTCCTTCCAGTAAGGCCAGCCGAGGCCGGCGTTGTCCGGCTTGAGCCACACCTGAAGGGCCTGGGTTTGGACGGTCGGGAGATGATCGAGCATGTCGCGCCAGGCCGGATCCTGTCGAAACTGGGAACACAGATAGGGGAATGACCCCAGGGAAATTCCCAGAACGACTCGATCGAAATCCTCTCCCGCTTTAAGCCTCACATCAGGGTCCGCATCCACCCAGCGGGTCCAGAACGACTCCAGGTTGTATCCCCCCTGCTTCAGCTCCTCGCCTCGTTCGAGCTGCTCGTAGCGCGGATGCGCCAGCCAGCAAGCGAGCCCGTTGACCAGCTCCAGCGGGTCGTAGCCGCTGGCCCGGTCCTTGAGGTGGACCTGGCACGCCATTTTGATCTCGGAAATCCGGGCCCTGCCCTCGTTCCACTCCGGCACCAGCTCGGTCACCCGATGGAAGAACTCGAAGCGGACCCCGCGCGCTTTCAAGACTTGATACAAAGGGGCAAAGACGGCCTCGCCCATACCCGCCTGAAGCTCCCAGACGAAGGCCCCCCTGTAGAGCGCCATTCGCATAACGACTCGGATCGCAGCCCCGGCGGCGAATTGAGGCTGGTCCGGATCCCCGTCGACATAGCTAAAGCCGAGGTCGTACAGCACCCGGACGAGTACCGATTCCAGAGTAGGCCGATCCAGAGCGCCGTGTCGCCGCAGCCAATCGCGGTAATCGAGGTGGTCGACCTGGTCCACCCCACACAGGATCAAATCGTCATGCACGACACCGAGGATGTTGGCAAGGGCGAAGTCGATCAAGATGAACAACCGCCGGCTGTCGTGATTCGATTCGATGAGTGGCTCAACCCTCCTAAGCAGCCAGGTCCGGAAGCGCTCCAGCAACCAACCCATCGCCGCGTGGTGCCTTTTCGCCGACCGCGGGCGCCCGCGGGAGTGATGGGCGTGCGCACGGCGGGCAAGCGGCAGCGCAATCGCTAGCAACAGCCGGCCCAGGCTGAGTCGGGCCTCGGCGTGGGGCGAGGCATGGAAATGGCCGTGGACCGACTTCACACCCTGGAGGATCGCCTCCGACATCAAGGGCTCAGGCTCGGAGTCGCTGGCCATGCTCCCCGGCACTGACTGGCGCATCGGAATCTTGAGTAGCCAGGGTGCGGGCGCGCCCTCGAGGCGCTCATCGAGGGCGAATATGTTCTGGGGTTTGAAGGCCTCCTCCCAGGTAGCGAGCTGCTCGTCGAGAGATCTGCCTAACTCCTGATAGCAGCGCTGGATCAGGCGAAAGGCGTTCTCGTACGAGCCCAGCCACACATGGAAGCCGTGCTCCTCGATGCGCCCGTACTCACCTCGGCTGCTGGCACCCTTCCCGCCCAAGCGCCAACCGAGCTGATAAACGGTAACCTCATAGCTCTCCTTCCAGTCCGGCTGACTGGTGAGCTCGAAGGCTGCCGCCAACGCCGCCATTCCGCCACCGAGGATGGCGATTTTCTCGCGCTTGCCGGGATCGGATGCGGGCTGGGTGATTGCCTCTTCCCTTAGACGTTTCCTGATAGTGTCACAATCCCGGGCAAACTACGTTTTGAACAAAGGTCCTATCTCCTTCGCGACGAGAGCCACCGGCCAATCCCCAAGGACAGCCAGCCGCGATTGTCATCGAGCGGAGGCCAGCTTTGTATCACCTTCCCAGTTTCGACCAGCATGTCGAACTCCGACCAGAAGGCCAGTTGGGCTGTCAGTCCCTCGGAAGGCACGCCGAGGTCGACGTCGATCGGGTGGCTGTCCGCGTGAGTTACGTTGAGATGGTACTCCCCTCGCAGCAGTCCGACCTTCGGGGCGGAGAGCAAGCGCGCGTGCGCTTCGACAATAGCCTGGTAACAGGCCTGATGATTGAGCTCGATGTCCCGGAACTGCTTGACGAACGTCACCGGCACGGATACCTTGGGCTCGAATTCGAGCGCGTTCACCGCTTCAGACACTCCATGGAGCACAGCCTGCGCCCCGTGGCCGAGCATGGTCTTGATGAGATGCGGGAAAAACTCGTGATGGTCGTCCCATTGATGCTGAGCTGCGTCCTGGTCCGCCTGATCCACGCGTTGAAGCTCAATGAGCTGTTGCGATTCAGCTTTGGTCTCTGGCGAGAAGGTCTTGAAGGCCAAGGTTGAAGTGGTGAACCGATCGGGGTTGGAAAAATCCTTCGGCATGCGGAACTCCCCGAGGCTTTTTCGAAACCCGTAGACTTCGCGAGCTCCGATGGCGCTGTACTGGTTGTCGACGAAGATGTAGGGAACGTAAAGCGCCAGGTATTTGGGCACTGGGATCGGCCCCCTGGCCACCGCCAGAGTGAGCAGCCAAAAGCAGGTGCACAGCTCGCTGACATAGCCGATGTTGTCGGAGGAGCTCAGGCGGGCCGTGTCGCTGAAGGTCAAGATGAAATGGGAGCCAAGGACGTGGTAGTCGTAGTGTCGATCGGAGTGGGAGTTGAGGGCTTGGTTGCAGAGCTGCTGGAGCAGCGGAGGTTGGCCGGGTTTTCGGAGGGCGGGCGAGCTCTCAAACAGGAAGCCGGAAAGCCGCATCCCTTGCCCCTTGATGGGCTGGGGATGAACGATTTGGCCTCCCAGGTTGATGTATTCGGGGAGGGACTGGCGCGCCATGAATTGTGCCTCCTCCAGGCCGCGGCGGATGGGTCTGTCGCAGACTCAACCCCGAAGGCGCGGATAAGGTTGCACCGATCAGACAGGAATTGCTGTTCGTACCTCCTCTTGCTGCGCAACGTATGTGGCGAAGTCCTCGAGAAAGAAAGTGGCTACCTTCGTCGAATAACGTGCTCATTTGCGCTTCCTGCCTTGGAGGCAACTACTATGGGTTCATATAAACTTCTTATGCGCCCCCTTCTTTACGCCGTGGGAGGGCCGCGGACATAATCGCCGAGACGGGGAAGTGCTGGAATTGGCAGACAGGCGTGACTTCGGATCACAGACCTGATTTGCCGACCCCGCCTCTTTGATTTTAGGCCCAAACTCGGAAGATCACGTGCTCATGCGAGCACGAGTGGAATCAAACTCTAAGCCCTCGGACCTGCGCCGGAGGCCGCTTCATTTTCGGTAAGATCGCTGCGCAGAGCGACAACTCTCCATGATTCCACTAATGAAGGCGACGTCAACTCCCCTCGCTCGATAATCAGGATTGCCCAAGAAACTCGTCTAATCTGTCGAGCGTTTCCCTAAACTGCGAGAGATCCCGCAAAGCCTGGGGATCCGCGATCCCGCGGAATGAGCGTATATCGAATGTGCCCAAGGTATTGACATGTTCGGCCCTAACGGGATCTATGACCCTGGCTTTGGCGATCATCCTGGAGTGCCAGCCTTGCCACTCAGAAAGCCAAGCAACGTGATCGGTTTGAGCCCGGTCATGCCATCCCTGATTTCGCAGGTCAGTTCCCTCCCTGAACAGGGCAGTAAGCTCAAGCAGGTTATTGGTTCGTCGCTTCTCCCTCCTTCTAGCGGGAATTGACCTGATCTCATCCAAAATAATGCCAAGAATGAACCCAACAACGCCGGCAACAATCTCGCTCGCGATGTCAACACCGAACATAGTCATCGGACTCCCTTCCCTCACCGGAACGTCATGGCAGCATGCGCAGCCATGCAAAAAGCATGCGTAATCCACCCCAAACCGTCCACCGATTCCGATCGACCCCGTCCACTTCGGCGGGTATCTTTTGGGCAGTTCTCAGCTAGCTCGGCGGCGCCGATGAAGAGGCGCTGTCCGCCGAGCTGGGCCCGGCTCATCAGCAAGGTGTACCAGGCGGCCCCGCTCGTGTGCAAAGGCTGCGGAGGTCCGGTCAAGATCGTGGCGTACATCACCGACGAGTTGTCCATCAGGCGCATCCTGGACCATCTGGGCCTGAACCCGCCGGAATAGGAAAATCCGCCGCCAACCCGAGAGGTGGTCCGGGTGCCGGCAGACGACGAGGGGCGCGAGATCCAGGCCGGCTGAGGACACCCGACAGCCAACCTTGACGCTTGCCTCGCGAAGGGGTTACTGTCTCCGTCAACGTAGGCAGGGCGATGTCGAGGAGGGTCGGATGGGTCCTGTGGGGCTCCCGAGTCACGGCATCCGCACTCTCACAGGCTTGGCGGTAGGGTTGAGCGGGGTTGAAAGCTCCTCTCTCCCCCGTGACGGCGCCTCACTAGCCGTGGCTGCGGATGAAAAGGTCTATCGTTCACCGGCCGCATGCGGCCCGGGCTCAAACGAACCCAGCGGATTGTGACGGTTCTTGTAGAACAGGTGACCGTCCGCCGTCAAGCCGACTCTCGTCGGATGGACCTTGGTCCAAATCCCGGGCGGCGCGCGGCGGGAACTCGTCGACGGCGACGTTCTCGCCGACGGGTGCGGGAACGTACTTCGCGTCCTCCGCGAACAACTTCGATTAGCCTGTCTGAAACGGGGACGGGGATGAAGTCGACCGTCAGCCTGATTGCGAAAAGCCTATTAACTGGCCCTTCTGACGCGCAGCCCGTCAACCCTCGCGATGCGCTCTGTTCCAGGAATACCTCTCATTTCAGCGTACTCGCCTTTGTTGCCCCGTCCTTCGTCGAGCCATTTGCGAATGAATTTGTCCGCTTCAGGGGTTGCGATTAAGAGCGCTATCGAAAATCGTTTCGTAGCTCCATCTTCAAAGACAGTGGCACCCCATCTGTCCTTGTCAATATGCACTTCCCCTTCCTTCGGCCAGATTAGGCCGTTGGCTTCGACTGCTAGCCAGAGATGCATGTTGGGCGGAACGTTCGTAGCAGAACCGGCACAATGAATCGTCCTTATGACTGTTTGATTCTGAGGTGGGTCGTCAATTGTAGCTCTAGGCCCTCGCCCCCTATCACTCGGCAGACTGCGCCGTGCGTGAACATCGGTGATGATGTAACCAAGCAAAGGCGCGAGAATGACTACAGCCAGCAACCAGACGAGGTTGTTTGTCACTGCTGGCCGAAGTACGACTATCAGCAAAACGGCTACGATTCCCGGGAGACCATAGGCCAATAGCGGAGGCCATTTGCTGCTTTGCTTTACAAGAGGGCCAAACACTGCACGCAAAGCTACGACCAGAGGGTTTCCATCATCAGCCATCGCAGCCTCCATGGCTTGGGAGCGCAGCCATCACAAACAAGGTATCCGGGGGCGGGTGAGGTGGTTCTCGGACGCAACCCGCGTGGCCGGCGTGACGCTGCCCGGGGCTCCCAACAGCACCCACCGGCACAGCCCGCACAGACGCCTCCTGGCCATCGCTAAAACGGTCTACCAGGAGAAAGTAGAGGACCTCATCTCTCCAGTCCGCAGGTGAGGGGTAGTAGCGCTGCCTCCTCAGCAGGGTAATTTCCCACACCCTTTCCGGCCGGTCCTGGTTGAGGGTGGCCTCTGCGAACGGTGCCATCCCCCTCCTGTAGCCCGGCGATCCTATGGATTGGGCCTCACGATGATGCGAGAACTCATCGCCAGCATTCCATATATGACCAGCACATTGCTACGTTTTTCTAGACGCGACCTAGTGCACTAATTTCCGCCTGACTATCGATCGCGCCTCGGTAGTAGCCCAGTTCCCTCAGCCCCGTCTGGCTCCGTGCGACCTCCGGCGCCTTCGCCCCCCTCGGACAAAGCGACGTAACTCTTGTCACCCTCAGACAGGTCACATGCGTGGCGTGCTAACGTCGTGAGACTCGCGCCAAAAAGACTCCCGACCCCGCTCTGCCTTGAGCACCTCCCGCACGACGGGCTAGTGCTCGTGAAAGATCTCCCGAAGAATTCCAGGATGGGTCCGGTCCATCTCCGAAAGGAGCGGTTAAAGGCTGCCTTGCCCCAGGTTCCACCCGGCACTACAGCATCTTATCGCTATTACTCGGCAAATGGGAACTCCGTGATCAAAGGGGGCCTCTGAGAACCCCCTTGGCGATCAATTGGACGGACACAGTTGGATTGTCCGAATCGTTGCTCGTAATCATCAGATTACCCTTCTGAGGACGTACTCCCGTTGGAATGAACTGCACGATCAGCCCTTTTTCTTCGCCCGGCCTGAGAATAAACCCGCCCGGAGGCTTGACCCTGAACCGGGCATTATCGATCGACACGTTCGTGACGTTCAGTGCAGCGCTTCCGGTATTGGCCACCTTGATCTTCTCGGTGACTGGTGAACCTAGCCTAACACTACCGAAATCGAGCTTAGTGGGTTGGACGACTATGTGTGGAAAACCTACCCCACTGCCCCGCAGGGGGACGGTAACAGTTGAGTTACTCGGATCGTTGCTCGCTATAGTCAGCGCACCGGTCTGATCACCTGGCCTAGAGGGGCTGAATTTCACGGTCAGTTCTTTTGTTCCGCCAGGGTCGAGGGTGAAGGCACCCGCGGGCTCTACGCTGAATCGAGCATTGTTGATCGCTATGGTCGTAACGCTCAATCCAGCGGTTCCGGCGTTGGCCGCCTTGATCGTCGCGGTGACCGATGAACCTATCCTAACCTTACCAAAATCGAGCTGTGTCGGCTCGACGACTATGCGAGGAGCAGAGCGAGTGCTTGGGACCAGCCAGAACCACATTTCAAAGTCGCCGCCGCGCTTGCCGTTACCACTGGGCAGGCGCAGATCCGTGTTCGTGCCACCAGGCTGTCGCACCCCAAACACCTCTCCATCCAGGTACAGCGCCGGCTGATTCAACGCCCAGATGAAGTTGCCCTTCAGGGTCAGGTGGGCCAGCACCCGATCTCCTGCCTCCCGCTCCGCCAACTTCTGAAAGAGCTTGTTCTGAAGCCAGTCGGCTGTATTCTCATCTGAGATCCAGGAGATGATTTTGTTCTCCGTCTCCGCCTCTGCCGAGAGGATTACAGGATGGAAGCCAACAATCGTATCTCCCCACAAATCCCTGTCTGCTTGACTCAGTGGGAACGGCATTTCCAGCGTGACAAAGCATGTGGGTCTTTGACCGAGTGTGTTTGGATCGATGTCGTGGTCACATTCGACGCGTACGCCCCGCACGAGAGAGTCCACCGTTACTTCGGTGTCATTCCGCAGGACTACATCTTCGTTCTCTTTCCCTTTGACAAGTACGTTAGTGATTTGAATGACAGGCTCTACTTCAATCGGCTCTGTCAAAGGGGGGAAAATCCGCCGGCAATCACCACCGGGCAAGAGGCTCCAGGTCTCGTCAAACTGCAATAGCGCCAGGGCACAGTAGTGATGGTCGGTGCCGTGGCGTACCTCAAAGATGGACTCGCCGGTGACCTCGTTCACCGGCCAGAGTACATCGCCCAGGGCGGTGCGGGCGGGAATTACCCAGTAGTCTCCGCTGCGATACTCGCCGTCCTCGAACTCCACCTGCACGCTGTCCTCCAGGTCCAGGTATCCGCCGCTGGCAAGGAGAATGGCGCCCGGCGAATCCCAGCGCCGCACCGTCCATTTCCTCTCACCGAGGACCGGGGGGCCGCCGTCCGGCCAGGCCACAACCGTCAGTTGGCTACCCTGCACAGCGGCCAACTGGACAAAGACGCCGGGCTCGCCGCGCAGCACGCGCCCTTCGTCACTAAGTTCCACCCACTGACCGGACGCAAAGCGCAACTGCCCACTCCTGCCTGGATCGGACACGGTGAGGATGTTGCCGTCGATCTTTTCCAGGTGGGTAGCCAGGCTGCCGTTGTCCCGCGACCACTTGAAGGTGGCGCCCCTAGTGACGGCCCCGCCATCGTGTATCTCGACGCGGTAGAGCTGGTTTTCCAAACGTCGGTAACCAGCCTGGGGCGGCAGGATGCAAGGATCGTCGCTGGTAGCACCGCGCTGGACACGGGCGCGAAGCATCCCGGTGCTGGGCGTCTCCTCCGGCAACCAGCCAGGGCCGAATCGGCTACAGTCCACGGCATCACCGACATCGCCTGCCCGGAGGAACTTTACCTGCCAGACGGTTTTCGTCCGCGTGGCGGTGTCAGGGCCACCCAGAGCTACTTCGCGCATGGCCGCGTCTTCGAGCGCAGTCACGTGGCGCTGCCAGACGTCCACGTAGGCCAGATAGAGACCAGGATCCTCGGGCAAGGCAAAACCCGGCAGGTCGGGTTGGTTGGTTACCGGGACATCCTGCTCGTTCTCGCAAAGGATACCGTCAACGTAGTAACGTCCGGCGCTGATCCACGGGTTACCGTCTTGCATCTCCAAGGCAAACCCGGAGTCATCTTTTGGCGCGCCGCAAGGACCAATCACATCGTATCGCGTCGTGTGGTCCAGGTATGCTTGAATATCAACCTGCTCGTTCCAATCGGCGT
>CAYHSI010000015.1:0-4732 GCA_964359225.1 uncultured Anaerolineaceae bacterium | reverse complement strand
TGTAATGTCTTTCCTGTTCAAATGTGGACCGAGTGAAGTCGCCCTTCATGGTGGTCTCCTTATGTAACGTAGAAGTTGCCGGCCTCGAGCCCGAATCGAAGGTGATCCTCTAGCTGCAAACCCAGATTCGCCTCACGCTGGCGTTGTTTGAGTCCGCTGAACACGCCCATCTCGGAACCATCCTCGGCGCCCGTGCGGATCTCCTCAGCGCAGGTTAGGGTGAGCTGGGCATAACCCGGGTGGCCGTAGCGCACGGACGTGAACGAGGCCATCAAGCGCGCCCGGATGCTAGCTTGCTGGATTGGATCCTTAATTTCTTTCAGGGCCAAATCTGGCTGGCAGCGGTAGCGGCGCGGGGTCCGGGAACCATCTGGGAGGTAGGAGAACCGCACGCAGCCGGTCTGTCGCCGCTCCGCCTCGACCGGGCCAGTGAAGATGCTGTTGCCAGCCTCCAGGCTGCGCAGCCGGGTTTCGCCCAGGATAGTACTGCTGTGCACTTCGCTCGCCGAAGCAGTGATCGCTGGGCCCGTGCCGCCGTCCACAATACTGTCCTCTATCCGCAGAAGACGGACTGTGTCGGTCAGGGACAGCGGGCCAGAAATGCTGCGCTCGATGGTGATGATCAGGCGTTCGTTCTGTTGTCCTTGTTGCACCGAAGAGTTAACAGTGAGACCACCGAAGCCGGGAACCAGCGTTGAATGCGCGATCCTCAACGTCCCCAGGTTGCCGACGACCACGGTCATGGCGCCTTCAATCAGGAGCCCATCAATAACCAACTCGCCCGGGTTCGGGCTATCGGCAGCGGCAGTACCTCGGATTGACAGATTTCCCTGAAGATGAGGACGGCGGCCAGTTGGTGTCAGCTGGCCGGTCACGCGTTGTTTCTGCCCAGGAGATCCAGGTACTTCGTCTTCCGGCCAGTCGGCCGCCACAATCACCAACTGGCTGCCCGCCGGGATGGTGAGGGCATTGCTGCCGGTGAGGTCCTCCGAATAGGTACGGCTGTCCATGATCGCGATGATCCCCACCGTGCCCGGTGGCTGGCTGTTCCAGGCCGGTACTGCTTCGGTCAGCGTCTTCACCAGTTGGGTCTGGCCAGTTGGCGCGTCTTTCGTCACGCCCATCTGCCAGGTGACGGGCTGATTGAGTGCCGCAGCCAGCGAGTGGCGGCGGTCGTAAGGCCCGCCGCCCAGGTCGCCGCTGAACCCGTAGGCGTAGCTGACGTTCACCTCTGCGGGAGTCACGCCGGTGGGAAAGGCGATCCGTCCCAAGACAGGGTCCACCGCCACCTGGATCGGCAGGTCAACTGTCGTGCCATTGGAACGGGTGTAGGTCTTGCTGGCGGGGGGACGCCGCCAGCCTGTGGGGATGGGCTCAGACGGCGCCGTCAAATCGCAAATAACGATCTGGTCAGGAGGAATTGGGTCGCGTTGGCCATTGATGAAAACTTCAAAGACAGACTCGGTCCCAAAATAGATGCTGCGCGGCGGCCTGTCCTCCACCAGCGCCTGCCGACGGGCTTCCAGTTCGTCGTAGAGTGGCCGCCGGCGGAGCGAACTGGGAACGTTGATCTCTTCAGCTAGGTGGGTGATGTCAGTTTCGGTTTGGGGGCGGTTGAACAATGGCATATCTAAGCCGAGCGGATCAAACGTATACCGCCCATCAGCCGGCTGGCTGACGGCGCGCGCGGTGCCGCGCATGACGGAGTAGCTCTGCAACCGCCACAAGAACAGACCGATGTTGGGAATGTTGTGCTTGCCGCAACCCTTGGCGATGCTACGCACGTCGGCAGTGTGGTTCACACGGTCGAACGGACTACCCAGCAGCTCGAGTTGGTTCGTATCCCGCAAGTCGGGGGACCACAGGTTCGCGGGTCGCACGTGGTTCAGGTGTTGGGTCGTGGCCAGGAACTCGAAGAACTCTACCACCTTCGCTGGCCCGCCGGTGACATCACGGGCCAGTTGCTCCAGCATCGCCGCCGTGCCCTTGCGACGCCGGTAGGCCAGCGCGTTGGCCACCCGTCCTCGCTGGCTGAAAGCCCCGTCCTGAAGTGGGAGCAGGCCGCGCACGCCCAGTAGGTCGCCAATGTAGGGCACGACCCACTCATCACAGGTCTCTATAAACCAGTTGTCGTAAAGACGAGCGATATCGTCTTCCACCAGTTGCAGTTCGCGTCCGAGCACAGCAAGCAGGGCGCGGAGGGGCTCACCCTGTGTCGCGTCGCGCACGCCGTATATCGCCGGCAGCAGGTCGTAGAGGCGCTCGCGCGCCGGGCCGTTCATGCCGTCATCTCCTCAAGCGTTATGCCCACGGGGTTAATGAGCAGAAGCTCGGCCAACCGGACCTGGTTCGCCGGGGGATCCCACCGCGCCCCCACGGCCTCCAGCACTTCGGGGGTGACTTGCACGTCCGGGTCCGGGGGGAGCTCGTCGTCTCGGTAGCGGTAGAGCTGGTCAAGGTCGGTGGCGACGACGCCCGGGACGCCTTGGATGACGGTCACGACTTCGGCTGCCGTGACCGCCTGACCAAAGGCCCGTTGCTCAAAGGAAAAGGCGGCCTTAAGGGTGCTCTCCACCTTCGCCACAACGCTGGCCGGCGTGTACCGCGGATCAACCAGCACCTTGGCCTTCACGTTGAAGAAGAGCGCCTGGTACGAGTCAACCAGGAACTGCTGGGCCGGGTCACTAGCGCCCCGGATGGCCTCGACGAGATTGGCGTAGAGCGGCGATGTGCGCTCGACCACATTCGTGGCGAGTGCAGATGTGGAATCTTCCGGGTCTGAGGCCACCGTTGCGGCCGCCATTGTGAGGTGTGCCACGCGTGCCTCACCATTCCACAGCGCTACCGCTTGTGCCTTGCCGATGCCTGCGAAGCTGCGGGCAAAGTCCTCGAAATCTCGCAGGGAGACGATCCGCTCCAGTGTGAGCACGGTCACGGGAGCTTTGGTGCGGGCGCTGTCCCGATCCTCCGGGTCAGCCGCGCCGCTCGCTGGGAGCGGATTGGTCACGCTGCGGACCCCCAACGGCCGTGTCTGGAGGAGCGTCAATTTGTCGGCCCCAACCATCCCGGGGAGACCGATGCCGCTACGATAGGTGGCCACCACGTTCTCCGTTCCGGTGGGCAAGCGTGCTCCCGTTTTGCCGTCGCCATAGGTGACGCGGGTCTTGCCGTCGTCATCGATCCGCACGATGTAGTTCTCGCTGCGCTCGTTTAGACCCAAGAGGCGCGGCGCCTCCGCCCACAGTACGCCGTTGACCCGGAGCTCTAGGGTACTTTGCGAGCCGCTGGGGGTGCCTGCCGAGACGTAAGTCAGAGGCGGCTTCCTGAGGGTAAAGCGCTGGTTGGGCTGGGCGCCGTCGCCACTGCCCAAGACCTCGGTCACCGTCTCGCCGTGGGTGGCACGCGCCACGTTGGCATTGAGGGTGACTGTTCGGCGGACGTAGTCGTATTTCAGGCCCGAGCGAACGAAAAGCGTGGTGTAGCCGCCGCTGTGGAGGATATCAGACAGAATGACGATCTCGCTGCTGATTACGCCTGGCAGGTCGTAGCGCTCACCGCTGAGCGCCAGCGGTTGACCCACCTGCAGACCTAGCACCATCCGGTCGAGTTGCAGACTGATGCTGCCCTCAGCAACCGGTTCCTCTATCGGCAGATCAGCCGGTTCTAGGCGTCCGCTCTGGGCGTGGGCGGTGGTTTTGCGAACTCTGAAACCCTCGGGCTTATTGGGTTGTGTAGTCCCGTCGGCCTGAGTCAGCCTCAGGCCTGTCACCCTGCCGCTGAGACCGTAATCCGCGAGCGAGGTTTCCGTTACAGCGCTAACGCGGTAAGCAGTGGGTGAGATTTCAGAGCTCTCTAGGACCACCCAGCTGTTACTGACAACTTCGGGCAGGCTGCGCTCAAAATAAACGTCTGCGTCGCTGTAAGCATTGTCTTGAGAGTCCTTCCAGATTGAACGCCCGCCGCTATCGTCCCAAGGATTCGGATAAGGATTGGTGCGCAGATTGTCTGGTAGGCTCTTGTAAAGAGGTGCATTGTGACCAAAAAAACTAAGTCGCGCCCGAAAGGCGAAAGCGCCGGGATCCGTCGGCGCTAGTTGGGTTGGCGGTACTTTGGACGAAGGCGCAGTATTGATGTGCTTGACCAGGCTCCTTCTGCTCCACCCCTGGATCGATAGGAAGGCACTGAGGTCGCGCTCGCGCCAGGTCCTCCCGAGCACCAGGCTGTCGACATGGGTCTTGTTCAGAGTAACTGCCGCAAGCTTGATGGTCGCTTCCTTCAAAATAGGCGGCGCGAAGGTGGGCTTTGGCGGTGCGTCCGCAAGATCAACGCGCGTTCGCTGAAGTTCCGCCTCTACCTCGACACGCTTGATGGCGAGCGCCATGGTCTTTTGGTCACCGGCGGGGCGCTTGCCAACCAGCAGCAGGAGATCGCCAGCCTTGAGGTTCGTGGCGGTGCCCGCCAGGTAAACCTGTTTGACTTCTACCGCCTGGACTTGTCCAGCGCTAGGGAGAAGGGTAGCGAGGTTGAGCGGGTAAAACGCACTTGCGTCTACTGCCACCACGCCTGGCGCGCCCGGCGCGAAGCTGGTGCTAAGGCCGAGCAGATAAAGCTTGGCTTCTTCTGCCTCTCCCTCCGAGGCCACTGTTATCGCCAGTTCCTGCGGACGCGTCAGGCGCGGGCGCAGCGCATTCCACTCGGCGCGGCCGGTGATTTCGGCGCTGGTCTCGAAGGT
>CAYHSI010000014.1:0-19923 GCA_964359225.1 uncultured Anaerolineaceae bacterium | reverse complement strand
GGCGGTATTGTAATTCAACTCTCCCAGTTTGACGCCGCCCTACCCCGCTGATATGATCTCCCCATTCAACACCCCGAAATGACCAAAGTTACGGCCCAGCGCAAATCGGACCACATTCGTGTAAACCTTGAAGAGAATGTGAGGTCCGGTCTGACCACCGGGCTGGAGCGACTGCGGTTCGAACATAACGCCCTCCCAGAGCTCGATCTGCGCGCGGTCGATACCCGGCTCACGTTCCTCGGCCGGCAACTCAATGCCCCTCTCCTGATTTCCTCGATGACCGGAGGCACCAAGCAGGCCCGGACCGTCAATCGGGCCCTGGCCGAGGCCGCCCAGCAAACGCGGGTAGCGATGGGAGTGGGCTCGGTGCGGGCTGCGATTGAAGATCCGAGTCTGGCGGACACCTTCGCCGTTCGGGAGTACGCACCCGACGTGCTGTTGTTTGCCAATCTGGGAGCGGTGCAGCTGAACTATGGGTATGGGCTGGCCGAAACTCAGCGGGCGGTCGAGCTGATCGAGGCCGACGCGCTCGTGCTGCACCTGAACGCCCTGCAGGAGGCCCTGCAGCCCGAGGGCGATGTCAATTTCAGCGGTCTGCTGCCCAAGATCGAAGCGATTTGCCGGGGTCTCTCAGTGCCGGTGGTGGCGAAGGAAGTGGGCTGGGGAATCTCTCCTTCAGTCGCCCGTCGGCTGGCGGGAGCCGGGGTGGCCGCGATCGACGTGGCAGGCGCCGGCGGAACGTCCTGGTCTCAGGTAGAGATGCACCGCTCCCCAGACGAGGGCGCGGCTGCCGTGGCGGCCGAGTTTGTCGACTGGGGCATCCCCACTGCGCGAGCGGTGGCCGATCTTCGGCAGGCGATGCCCGAGCTCCCACTGATCGCCTCCGGCGGCTTGCGCGGAGGGATCGACCTAGCGAAGGTCCTGGCCCTGGGGGCGAGGATCGGGGGGATGGCCGGGCCGTTCTTGCGGGCCGCGGTCGAATCCAGCGAAACGGTGATCGAGCTGATCGGGCGTACAGTCCGAGTGTTGCGAATCGCGATGTTCGCAACCGGGTGCTCCGATCTGGCAGCCCTGCGCAACGCAAAGCTGGTCCCGGAACTTTGAGCACGCCAGATCCGCCTGTCAGCGAGATGCAGGAGGCCGTGCAGGCCGACCTGCGAAGCTTCGCCGGCCAGCTGAAGGACGACCCTCAGCTTTATCAGATCGTCGAGCACCACTTCGGGTGGGCCGAGGCTGCCGCGGGTGGGAAAGGTGTCCGTCCCCTGCTCTGCCTGCTCTGCTGCGCCGCGGCCGGAGGGCACTGGGAGGCCGCCCTCCCGGCGGCCACCTCGGTTGAGCTGATCCACAATTTCTCACTCATTCATGATGATATCCAGGACCGAAGCGAGTTCCGGCGACATCGGCAGACGGTCTGGAAAGTTTGGGGCGAGGCCTTGGCGATCAACGCCGGCGACGCATTGTTCTCGCTCGCCCGCTTGTCTACCCAACGGCTCGAATTGGAGCCCTCCCGCCTGCTGGCCCTGCACCGTATCCTGGATGAAGCTTGCCTCGAGCTCACGAAGGGGCAGCAGCGCGATCTCGGCTTCAGCCGGAACGGCGAGGGAACCCTCGCCAAATACGTGAGAATGATCGAGGCAAAAACCGCCTCGCTGCTGGCCGCCAGCGCCGCGGCAGGTGCCCTGGTGGCAGGAGCGTCCCCACCCCGTCAACAGGCTTTCCAGGCGTTCGGGCGGCAGCTGGGCCTGGCATTCCAGATTCTGGATGATGTCCTTGGCGTCTGGGGCGCTCCAGGCCAGACCGGCAAGTCGGTCGGCCAGGACCTGTTGGAGCGCAAACCTTCCTACCCGGCCCTGTATGCGCTGGAACACAACTCCGCCTTCCCGGCGCTTTGGGATGATCCCACGAGCGACCTAGCCTCACTGCTCGAAGCGGTCGAGGCTGTGGGTTCTCGGGAAGCGGCCTCTCAAGCGGCAGGCGAGTACACCACCCAGTGCTTGAGCAGCCTCGCGGCGGCCAAGCCGCTAGAGCCTGCGGCAGTCGCCCTGCAGGGCTTGGCCAATGGGCTCTTAACCCGGCGCTCCTGAGCTCGTAGCCTCCCATAGGGCGACGGTTTCATTGCGTGCCAAAGGGCGCATGCTATAATCTCCGGCGAGCGCTCCTTTGGACCCTAGAAGGAGCATTCTTATAATATGAAGAGGACCACCAAGGCCCTTTCGGACACCACCAGCGAGACCGCCCAGCTCGGCCAGCTTGATCCCGGCGTAACGCTGCAAGAGCGGTACCTTGTGCTTGGCCTCCAGGGCGCGGGAGGGATGAGTTCGGTGTACCGCGCCCGCGACCTGCATTTCCCCAACGTGACCAAGGCGGTGGCGGTCAAGGAAATGATCAACATGGCCACCGATCCGACGATGCACGAGATGATCGTGCGCAACTTCGAGCGGGAAGCGGATTTGCTGGCCACCCTTTCCCATCCTGCGATTCCTCGGATCTACGATTACTTCACCCACGAAAACAACTCGTATTTGGTCATGGAATTCATCGAGGGCAAGGACCTGGAGGCGCTGCTGCGCGACATAGAGGGTTCGCTGCCCGAGGATCAGGTGGTCAACTGGGCTATCGAGCTCTGCGACGTCCTGTTCTATTTGCATAACCACAAGCCCCAGCCGGTGATTTTCCGAGACGTCAAGCCCTCCAACATCATGGTGGACAATCATGGCAGCATCCGGCTGATCGACTTCGGCATCGCCAGGAATTTCCAGCCGGGGCAGAAGGGGACGATGATTGGAACCGACGGGTATGCCCCGCCGGAGCAGTATCGAGGCGAGGCTTCTCCCGCCGGCGATGTCTATGCCTTGGGGGCGACCTTACACCATCTGCTCACCCGCAAGGATCCGCGCGCCGAACCACCCTTCTCGTTCTCTGAGCGTCCGATTCGCAAGATCAATCAGAGTGTGTCGGCCGAAACCGAGGCCGTCATCAACACGGCCCTGGCCTATGACCCGCAGGATCGCTTCTCTTCCGCAGAAGCGATGAAGTCGGCATTGATGGCCGCCGCAAAGGAGACCGGGATCCTGGTCTCTCCGCGGACCGCCACCACCGCAATCCGTCCGCGCAACGAAGTTCAGGAGGTTTGGTCTTTCGAGTGCGAGGACGAAATCCGCGGTTCCCCGCTGGTGGCGAAGGGCGTGATTTACGTCGGCTGCTACGACAACAACCTTTATGCCTTGAATGCTGAAACTGGAGAGTTTCGCTGGAAATTCGCGACCGAAGGCGGAATCGTCGGTAAGCCCTGCTCAGACGGCGAACTGGTGTATGTGGCATCGGAAGACACGCGGCTCTACGCGGTTTCCGTCGAGCGAGGCGCTCTGGCCTGGACGTATTATTCGGCCGGCCCTATTCGCTCCTCACCGGTCATCTCCGAGGGACATATATTCTTCGGGAGCGATGATGCCCGGCTGCATGTCGTCAACATGTTCAATGGCAACTCAGCCTGGAAGCAGGAAGTCGCCGGTCCGATTCGGTCGACCCCCTTGATCACAGGAGACCGAGTGTATTTTGGATGTGAGAGCAGCGATCTCTACTGCTACGATTTCCGCGGCGAGATGAAGTGGCGGTTCGGCAAAGCGAAACGAGCCATCACCTCCTCACCAATCTTGATTGAGGGAATGTTGTACTTCGGTTGCAGGGATTGGTCTTTGTACGCGGTGGAAGCAGAAGCGGGCTGGCAGATCTGGAAGTTCAGAATGGGCCAGCCGACGATCTCCTCACCGGTGTTTGCCGAGAACCGGATTTACATCGGAAGCGGTGATGGAAGGATTTATGCGGTCGAGGCCCGCAGCGGCCGCGAGGTTTGGCATTACCAGACCGAGCATCAGGTCAATGGCTCGCCGATAATCTTTGAAGACTCCCTGTACTGCGGGTCGGTGGACAACTCGATGTACTGCCTGGATATGCGGTCGGGGAGACTGCGCTGGCAGTTCCAGACCGCCGGGCCGATCACCGGGACGCCCACGGTCGCCAACAACCGGTTGTACTTCGGCTCTCACGACCACCGGGTCTATGCCCTCCTCACCTAGGAACTGAGCCAGTTGCCTGCCCAGATCAGGCTCGGCCGGCTGCTGTCAGCATGACCTTCCTACAGCGACTCTTCGGAAAGACCCAGAGCGCGGGCCAGTCTCCGGACCGGATCGAGACCGCGCCCTTGGATCCTTCCGTCATCGACGGCGCGGCCTTGAGTGACAGGATTCTGGTCGGAGCTTCCCAATCCACCGGAGTCGAGCGGGCCCACAACGAAGATGCCCTGTTCTCATTGATTGGCAGTTCTTCGGGTGAGGCAGCCGTTCCGAACTTCGGACTCTTTGTGGTTGCCGACGGGATGGGTGGACACCGCTCGGGTGAGATCGCCAGCGCCATCTCCGTTCGAGCCGTCGCTCAGCGCCTGGCCAAGGATACTCTGCTGCGGCTCTTCGAGTCCGACGGTCTGCTGGACGGCCAACCCCTGCAGGACCAGGTACGCAAGGCGCTTCAAGAAGCCAATAACTCGGTGGTCAGTCGAGTACCAGGTGGCGGCACAACTTTGACCGCGGCCTTGATCCTCGGCAACCAGGTGACCATCGGGCACGTTGGAGATAGCCGGGCCTACGCCATCAGCAACGGCCAGGCAAAAGTCCTCACTCGAGATCATTCTCTCGTCAAGCGTCTCGAGGAACTTGGTCAGCTGACCGAGGCCGAGGCTGCCACCCACCCGCAGCGCAACGTGCTTTACAAGGCGATCGGGCAGGGCGCAAACCTAGAAGTGGATGTCGCTACTCACCCCATTCCGCGCAACGGTTTTCTGCTGATTTGCTCGGACGGTCTGTGGGGTGTCGTCCCCGAAGACGAACTGCTTCGCATCGTCTGGAGTGCCGATCATCCGCAGGCGGCCTGCGATGAATTGGTCCGGGCGGCTAATTCCGCCGGCGGGCCGGACAATATCACAGTCATCATGGTCTACTTTCCACCGGCCTAAGATCTCGTGACTCAAGAACTCGATTTCTATACATTGCTTGGGGTTCCTCGCAACGCCTCGGTGGAAGAGATTCGCCGAGCGTACCGAGAGGCTGCCCTGCGGCTGCATCCGGATAAGAACACCGGCCCCGGAGACACCGAACTTTTCTTGAAGGTCAACAAGGCCTATGAAATCCTCAGCGATCTGGATCAACGGACTGTCTATGACCAGGGTCTAGTCGAACATGATGCCGAGCTTACTGCCCGTTCCAGTTTCAGGGCCGGGGTAATCCAGAGCCGCCGGAAACTGCTTCAACTCGACGAGCCCCAGGTCCACTATCTGTTGCTGGATGTCCAACCGAACGCCGACTTGCCAACCATCCGACCCCCGATCAACCTGGCACTGGTGCTTGACCGCTCGACCTCGATGCGGGGTGCCCGGCTTGACCAGTTGCGCTCGGCGGTGATCAAGATCCTTCAGAGCACCGAGCACGGGGATTCGACTTCAATTGTCACGTTCAGCGATCGGGCCGAGCTGGTGGTTTCACCCGACCAGGCCCGCGACATGTCCGTCGCCCGCGCCCGGCTGAGCCTCATTCAGGCCAGCGGCGGAACCGAGATCGGGCAAGGGCTCCGGACCGGCCTCGATGAATTGGAGAAGCACTTCTCACGCGAAGGCATTAATCACCTGATTCTCTTTACCGATGGGCGGACTTACGGCGACGAAGATGAATGTGTTCGGATCGCAGACTATTGCGCCTCGAAGGGGATCACTATCCATGGGGTGGCGATCGGGAACGACTTCAGCGACCGGTTGTTGGACGACCTGGCCTCTAGGACGGGTGGCAGCGTGGCGTTCCTGGATTCGCCGCAGGCTATCATGGGTGTGATGGAGGGTATCTTTGAGGCGCTCGGCCGGACGGTGGCGAGCCGCCTCCGGTTGGAGGGCGCAGTTGCCCCGCAAGTCGACCTGCGCTCATCCTTTCGTCTGCTCCCGGATCCGATGCCGATGGGCGACAGCTTGCCGATGAATCTGGGCAACCTACCGCGGGATGGAGTGGTCCGAGTGTTGCTGGAGTTGGTTATCCATCCAATAGGGAAGATGACCGAGCTCACCTTGGCCCACTTCACAATCGATGGGGATATACTGGGCAAGGGCAGTACCAGCGTCGCCCTGCCGGTTCAGGTCCGCATTCCGGTCTCCACCGAGCCCGACACGGATCCGCCTGCCGAGCAGATTACGTCCGCCCTGAGCCAAATCTCGCTCTACCGCATGCAGGAGAAGGCCCGGCATGAGGCCGAGCTCGGGCAATCCGGACAGGCGGCCCGCCGGCTCGAAAACCTGGCGACCCAACTGCTTGCCAACGGAGAAAAGGAGCTGGCCAAGGCAGCCCTGAGCGAAGCTGACCGCTTGACTCACTCTCGGCGCCTGTCAAGTGAGGGCGAGAAAGTTCTCAAGTACGGTACTCGCGCCTTGCTCCTACCAGCTCGCACCGGTGATTCGTGATCGAATGCCCCTCTTGCAGGCATCAGGAATTCGTCGGAACCCTTTACTGCAGTGAATGTGGCACTCGCCTGGTTCATACTGCGCCAATCGGGCTGGATGAATTGCTGGAGGCCGAGGCTGCCGGCGATGACGGGCTGCCAGCGATCCGTGGACTGGCCGCCGGGGCGATTTTCGGTCTGAGAGTCGTTGAGACCGGCGAGATGGTTTCGCTAGTCGGTCGGGATAACTTCACCCTAGGGCGATCCGGAGGCGGGCAGGCGATCGTACCCGATGTGGACCTGGATACCTACGGCGCCCAGGATCAAGGGATCTCTAGGTTGCATGCTGAAATTCGGCTGGACGGAGAAGGGGTGCACGTCGTGGATTTGGATTCGGTGAATGGCACGCTGATCAACGGCAAGCGAATCGAACCGCAGCTGCCGCGCCGTCTCCGTCACAAAGACATTATTCAGCTGGGGCGCCTCCGGCTCCAGCTCGTCTCACGGTCACGGAGCTAGGTAGGAGAGGAAATGCCCATTTCGGCCTTGGTCCACCTCACTGGCGAAGACCCGGTCCTGGGTGAGCTCGAAGAAGTCCCCTCGCCGACCGACACCAGCGTCACGGTCAATAACCCGCGGCGGCGCGACGGGAAGGACCTTCCATACCTGGATGGCAACGTGGTAACCGTGGTATGGCCGATGCATCGGGTCAACTTCATTGAGATTCTGCCCACGGCCGAGGAAGAAGAACTAATCGGCTTTGTCCGCGAGTAGTAGCCCAGCCCGGCTGCGTCGAGTTCTGGTCGTTGACGACGAGCCCCGCCTCATCCATTTCATCCGGTTAAATCTGGAGCACGATGGCTTTGAAGTGCTCGAAGCGACCTCCGGACCCCAGGCGCTCGGCTTGCTGCGGGACCGCCTGCCCGACCTGATATTGCTGGATGTGATGATGCCGGACCTGGACGGTTTCGAAACCCTGCAGCTGATCCGGGAGATTTCAACGGTCCCGGTGATCATGTTGACGGCCAAGGGTGAGGAAGAAGACCGGGTTCGCGGCTTGGAGTTGGGCGCCGACGACTACATCTCGAAGCCCTTCAGCCCGCGGGAAATGGTCAGCCGGGTGAAGGCGGTGCTGCGGAGAACCGAGATTCCGAGCTCTCCGATCCACGAGAAAATCGAGGTCGATGAGCGACTGTCGATCGACTTCGATCGGCGGGAGATCTTCGTGGATGGAGCCCTAGTTCAGTTGCGTCCGACCGAATTCAAGCTCTTGTTTCACCTGGTGCAAAACGCCGGCTGGGTCGTTCCCCACGACCAACTGCTTGCCAAGGTCTGGGGCTACGAATACCGAGAGGAAACCCATTACCTTCGCCTTTACATCAACTACTTGCGGCAGAAACTGGAACCCGACCCCTCCAGCCCACGCTACATCTTGACCGAAAGAGGGGTCGGCTACCGGTTCGTCGATTTTCGGCGCAAGCAACCTCCAAAGCAAGCCTGACCCCTTCGTTTTGCCTCCGGCGCGGATGACCCCAAGTTGTCGCCTAACTGCCGACTCGGGTGTGTTCACCGCAGGGGCAGAGCTCCCTCAAATACTCCCAGGTGTAGATCCCGAAAGAGTGCCTGTCTTTCCAGGCCAGTTGAATGGCGTAGTTGCCTACCGAATCAACCCGCTCGAGCTGGGTTGATTCGGGTGTACTCAGCGGGATTCGAATTAGAGCTGGCCGGCCCGGCTCGCCCCGGCATTGGGCGCACGGGCAGGCGGCTCTCAAATCGGCGAAACGGAATTCGCTGTGATGTCCATCACTCCAATCGACGAGCAGCAAGCCCCGCGAGCGCGAGGCCGCCACTTTGAGTGGACGGAGTTCCATATTAAGGGCCAAAGCTCCGAAGGAACGAATCGGCTGCCCACCCGGTCTCTGTGGGATCGTAAAGATTGGTGATTCGCCACCAGCTTAGGCCGTCCGAGATCACCGGCCCCTCCACCACCTGGAAGACTTCGCTCTCCAAGCCCAAAATCAGAATGGTTGCCTCTAAGCCAGGCGACTCCCGGATGCGTAGTCCGTCTCCTTGGGTGCCGTAGACTTCCACCAACTCGCCGAGCGTGAATTGTTTGGCGGATTGTGAGTCAGGAGTTGGGAATTCGGGC
Source organism: uncultured Anaerolineaceae bacterium (assembly GCA_964359225.1). Classification (GTDB taxonomy): domain Bacteria; phylum Chloroflexota; class Anaerolineae; order Anaerolineales; family E44-bin32; genus JADFRG01. The sequence goes on along the minus strand of CAYHSI010000014.1, from coordinate 11,303 downwards.
GGAGTGGGAATTAGCGAGGGCTGCGGAGTCGCCCCGGGCAACGGATTCGAGGTCGGGATGGGGATGACGGTCAGGATAGGCGCCGGAGCAGCGACTGAAGCCGACAATCCGCCCAGCCGGCTAACTATCAGCAACAGCGTCGCAATCAGAACCCCGAGCCCGGCACCTGCCAGGCGCAACAGACTTTCGCCGCGCAGACGGCTCAATTCTCTTGAATCCCGCTCTCCGGTTCCGGCAGGAGTACGTTCAGCGAGTTTCGCAGAGTTTGGAATTCCACCGGCGAGCTCACCAAATGAGGTTCACCGTCGAAATGAATTTGCAATTTCGACTCCGATTCAAAGAGTGCCCGAGCCGCTTGAAAGTGAACCACCCCGGGGGCCTCTGAGTGAGAGCCGAGGAAGATCTGTACGACTCGGGTGACCGCGTCTTTGAGCGAGCGGCCTCCAATGAGCCAGAAGTCCAACATGCCGTCATCGAACTTGGCCTCCGGGCTGAGCTCGATCAGGCCGCCGGCATACTTGCGGATATTGCTTGCGATCGCGGCTAGATATCGGCCTTCCCACACTTGACCGTCGGCCTGAACGGCCAGCTCCACTCCCTCCCACCCGATCGAATTCCAGAGAGCGAGGATTCCATAGTGCATGGTGCCGAAGGTCTTCGCCCAGCGCTCGCGCGGCTCAATCCTGTTCACGATCTCCGCGTCGAGCCCAATTCCCGCCCAGAGCAGAAACTCGCGCCCGCAGGCCCTCCCCATGTCGACCTTGTGGACCCGCCCGCGGGCCAGTCGGTCGGCCGCTCTTTCCAGGGCGAAGAGATGGATCCAGTCCAAACGCTCCAGGCCGATCTCCTTCGCCCAAACATTAGCGGTCCCGGAGGGCAGCACTCCCAGGGCCACCTCGCTTCCGCTCAGCGCGGCGGCCACCGCTCCGACGGTCCCATCGCCGCCCGCCACGAACACTGCATCGCAGCCCGCCCGAATCGCTTCGCGCGCCACCCGCTGAATCTCCCCACCCTCGTGCACCTCTTGCACGTCGATATCCCAACCGGCCTTGCTGAGCACCTGAACCGCGCGGCTCAGCAGCCAGCCAGCGGAGAACCTGCCCGCTGCAGGGTTGTAGATTAGCCGCCCGGTGCCCATTTTCGCCGCATGCTAGGTATTCTGGCATTATAGCCCAGCAGGTATTGCTGCCCGTTGGAGCGCAGTTTAGAATCGGTTTCCAATGGCTGAAGACTTGGTTGGCGGCCGCTATCAAGTCCTGCGCCCGATCGGAGCCGGCGGGATGGCCGACGTATTCCTGGCCCGCGACCTCAATCTGCAGCGTGAAGTGGCGGTCAAGGTGCTGCGACCGGATTTTTCGCGGGACACCGGCTTCCGGGTTCGCTTCCTTCAAGAGGCCCGGGCTGCGGCTAACCTCACCCATCCGAACATTGTGACCATCTACGATTTCGGAGAGGATCCGGAACGGCTCTTCATCGTGATGGAGTTCGTGGATGGAACCGACCTGAAGACCCTGATCCACCGCCGGACAAATATCCCGCGTGCGGCTGCCCTCGACCTGCTCATCCAGGTATGCGACGGAGTTGGCTATGCGCATCGGGCAGGCCTGGTCCATTGCGACCTCAAGCCCCAAAACATCCTGGTATCCAATGCCGAGCGGGCTAAGATTACCGACTTCGGGATTGCTCGAGCGTTGGCCAGCATACCGCTGGACGAACAACGGGACACCGTATGGGGCAGCCCGCAGTATTTCTCTCCCGAGCAGGCGAGCGGAGCCCCACCTTCTCCCGCCAGCGATGTGTACTCGCTGGGGGTCGTTCTCTACGAAATGCTCACCGGCAGGCTGCCATTTGAGGCCGCTGACCCGCGGCTGCTGGCCGAACTCCATCAAGTCGGTCCGGTCCTGCCTCCGAGCCAGTATGATCCATCGATAACACCGGCACTCGACCAAATCATCCAGAAAGTGCTCTCCAAGGAGCCCGCCGCCCGCTATCGCACCGCCGACCAGTTCAGCCGGGTCTTGCAGAGCTTTGCCGCGGAGCGACCGCTTCCAGCGGCCGACGTTTCTCACGCCGCGACCCAGGCCTTCCGGTCGCTCCGGACCGACCAGCTGGACTGGCGGGCCGTCGCGCTTGGGATGCTCGCCTTCCTGGCCATCGGCGGATTGGTGCCCTTGTGGTTGTGGGTCTGGCTGTTGTACCAGTAGTACCTGACCGCTTCTTTGCCGGTCGCCGCCCGGGCGCCCGCCCAAAAGGTTCGTACCGGCCAGCAGTACATGTCCCGTCTGGTTTCTGCATGGTGGCTACGGTATAATCCACCCGAGCCGGGCCAATCCGCCCGTTGGCCAGCCAGGAGACCTTCAAGTTGTTGAGCAGCGCACGCGGCCGTAATTCCATCGTTCTCCTCATCCTGGGGTTGATCGTGATCGTGCTGGTCTTTCAGTTCCGATCCAATGCCCCTCAGCCTACGCGGCTGGACCTGAATCAGGTGGCCGCCCAGATCCACGCGGGTCGGATCTCCCGGCTAGTGATTGATGACAATGACCTGGAGATCGAGCTTCCGGACAAGTCCCAAGCGATCTCACGGGCCGAGCCCGGCCGCCCAGCCATCGAGCAGCTGATGGACTTGGGGGTCACCGCGGAAGACCTTTCCCCCGAACGGATTCAACTCGAGATCAAACAGCCGAGCGATTTCAACCAGATCATCACTCTGGTGACTTATCTGCTTCCTGGGCTCTTGGTGGTCGGCCTGATTTTCTTCATGCTGCGTCAGGCGCAAGGATCCAACAACCAGGCCCTCTCCTTTGGCAAGAGCCGGGCCAGGTTGTTCACCGGGGATCAACCGACGGTGACCTTCGAGGACGTGGCCGGCGTCGACGAGGCCAAAGAAGAGCTCCAGGAGGTCGTGGAATTCCTGAAGGAGCCGGAGAAGTTCATCAAACTCGGGGCTCGCATCCCGAAAGGTCTGCTGTTGATTGGCGCCCCCGGCACCGGCAAGACGTTGCTGGCCAAGGCCGTCTCTGGGGAAGCCGGCGTACCCTTCTTCTCTATCTCCGGATCGGAATTCGTCGAGATGTTTGTGGGGGTCGGGGCCAGCCGGGTACGCGACCTGTTCGACCAGGCCAAGCGCCACTCCCCCTGCATCGTGTTTGTCGATGAGATCGACGCGGTCGGTCGCCACCGCGGGGCCGGCCTGGGCGGGAGCCATGATGAGCGCGAGCAAACTCTCAACCAGATGCTGGTGGAGATGGATGGGTTCGACACTGACGCCAGTGTGATCATCGTCGCTGCCACCAACCGTCCCGATATCCTCGACCCTGCCCTGCTGCGCCCAGGTCGCTTCGACCGCCGAGTGATCCTTGACCGGCCGGACATGCGCGGCCGGGAGCAGATCCTGAATGTCCATACCAAGGGCATGCCGATCGACCTTGCCAAGGTGGACCTCAAGACCATAGCCAAGGCCACCCCGGGCTTTGTCGGAGCCGACATCGAGAACCTAGTCAACGAGGCGGCCATCCTTGCCGCCCGCCGCAATAAGACCGAGATAGGACCGGAGGAATTCCAAGAGTCGATCGAGCGAGTGATCGCTGGGCCGGAACGCAAGAGCCGCCTCATCAGCGAAGAAGAGAAGCAGATTGTCGCCTATCATGAAGCCGGCCACGCGGTCGTCATGCATGTCATCCCGGAGGCCGACCCAGTCCACAAGGTGAGCATCATCGCCCGCGGCATGATGGGCGGCTTCACGATGGCTCTGCCAACAGAAGACCGAACCCTGACTTCCCGGAACAAGATCAAGGCCGACATGGCCGGCCTGCTAGGCGGCCGGGTGGCCGAAGCGCTGGTCTTCAATGACATCACCTCCGGGGCCTCCAACGATCTCGAGCGGGTGACCCAGCTGGCCCGTGGAATGATCACCCGTTTGGGGATGAGCGAGGAGCTGGGGCCGATGGTCTACGGCCAGAAAGAAGAGTTGGTTTTCCTGGGCAGGGAGATCGGGGAGCAGCGCGACTACTCCGAGAGTGTCGCCGAGAAGATCGACTGGGAGGTCCGCAAGATTGTCGGGGAGGCTTACGAACGGGCCGAGAGCATTCTGATTGAGTACCGGGCCCAGCTGGACGCTATTGCCGTGCGCCTGATTGAAGTTGAGACGCTCGATCGCGCCGCATTTGAGGCCCTCTTCGCTGAACCCGTAATTCCGAAGAACGGCGGTACACCGATCCCGGTCGCGGTCGAAGCCGCAAACTGAATCCCCAGCTTCAGGCCGGTACTGCCTGCTTCTGCCGTTCTTTCTCCTGTGCCACCAACTCTCTGCGCAGGATCTTCCCGACCAGGGTCTTGGGCAGTTCGTCCCTGAACTCGACGGAAGTCGGGACTTTGTAAGCCGCCATCCGCTCCTTGCACCAGGCCCGAATCTCGTCCTCGGTCGCGGATTGACCTGGCTTGACGACAACCCAGGCTTTCACCGTCTCGCCTCGATAGGGGTCCGGTACTCCCGCCACCCCGACCTCTAGCACCTTCTGGTTCTCGGCGATGACCTCCTCCACTTCCCGCGGCCAAACCTGAAATCCGCCGGGCTTGATCAACTCCTTCTTGCGATCGACGATGAAGCAATAGCCTTCCTCGTCCATGTAGGCGATATCGCCGGTATACAGCCAACCATGGCGTAGGGTATCGGCGGTCTCAGTCGGCATGTTGTGGTATCCGGCCATCAGGCTGGGGGTTTGGATCACCAGTTCCCCAACCTCCCGAGTCTTTAGCACGGTGACGCCATCCTCCAGAGACACGATCCGGCAGTCCACCGAAGGAAACGGGACCCCGATGGAGCCAATTCGATTCTCCCCGTTGATCGGATTGGCATGGGTGGCGACCATCGTCTCGGTCAGGCCATAGCCTTCTACTACCTTGCCTCCGGTCAACGCTTCGAACTTGGTCTTGGTCTCCCGCAGCAATGCGGCCGAACCCGAGACGCAGGCCCGGATCGAACTCAGGTCATATTTTCCTGCCAGCACATCCGGGTGGTTATTGATCGCGTTATACATGGTCGGTACCCCGGGGTAGAGCGACGGGCGGTAGCGATCGATGCTGGTCAATACGTCCTTCAAGTCCCTGGGATTCGGGATGAGCACCATCGCCGCCCCGGCCTCGATCGAGGACATCATCCCGACAATCAGGCCATAGGCATGGAACAGTGGCAGGGCCAGCAGGGTCACGTCGCCCCCAGCGGGCTGCTCCACCCCCTTCAACCAGGCCCGGCATTGCAGCGTATTGGCCACCAGGCTGCGATGCGTGCCGACGGCCCCTTTCGAGACGCCCGTCGTCCCGCCGGTGTATTGAAAGAGGGCGGTGTCGGCCGGGCCAATCGAGAGCTTTGGTCGCTGGGCCGGGGTATGCTGGGAGAGCAGATCCTGCAGTCGTTCATCCCCAGGCCGCAGCTGGATCCGATGCCCCCCGCTCCGCTCCTTTGCCAGGCTGAACAGAATCCGCATTACCGGGGGCAGATATTCTTTGATATTGGTGACTACGAGTTTGCGCAGGCCGGTGTTGGGCTGAACTTGCTTGACCTTCTCATAGAAGTTGCTCATCACCAGCATGATTTCTGATCCGGAATCATTCATCTGGTGCTCGATCTCGCGCGGGGTGTACAGCGGGTTCGTAGCGACCACAACCCCACCCGCCTTGAGAATCCCGAAAAATGCCATGACGAATTGGGGTGAGTTGGGCATGAAAATCGCCACCCGGTCGCCCTTCTTGACTCCCCCGGCCACCAGGCCCGCAGCCAACCGATCGGTCAACTGATCCATCTCCCGATAGCTGAGCTTGGCGCCCTTGAAGACTGTGCAGGTGCGGTCCGGGTAAGCTTGAGCCGACTGCTCCAGGAAAGTGTGTAGCGCGATCTCGGGGACCTCGATCGTGCTCGGCACGCCTGCATCGTATTGCTTATGCCAGACCCGTCGCTCCATGGCCGCCTCCTGATCCACCCTTCGGATCACTGCTCTCCTACCTTTATACAACGGCCTGCAAGCCGTTGGAAGCCCGAATGATATAATTCCCTGGCCCGGCCCCAGGGTCGGCGATCGTCACACCGGCAACCCGAGAGAGCGATTGAGAGGGCCACCAGCTTGACGTCCGCACCCGGCAGTAAAGCGCGGCAGATCATCCAAAGAGACCAGGGGGTAGTGTCTCGATCCTACCCGCGAGCCGCACCCTTTGTGATGGACCATGGGCTTGGATCCGAGGTCTGGGACGTCGACGGGAATCGCTTCATCGATCTGGCGGCCGGGATCGCAGTCTGCACCACCGGCCACGCCCACCCCAAGGTCGTGGCCGCCATCCGCCAGCAGGCGGAGCGATTCATTCACATTTCCTCGGACTACTATCACCTCGGCTGGGTTGAGCTTTCTGAGAAGTTGGCCTCTATCGCTCCGTTCGCCGGACCGGCCCGAGTTTTTCTGGGCAACTCCGGCGCCGAGGCGGTCGAAGCCGCCGTCAAGCTGGCCCGCCATCACAGCGGGCGGCAGCAATTCATTGGATTCCACGGCGCTTTCCACGGTCGAACGATGGGTGCCCTGGCCTTTACCAGCAGCAAGGCGATTCAACGGCGGGGCTTTTCCCCGCTGATGCCCGGGGTGACCCACGTGCCCTTCCCCAACCCGTACCGACCGGTGCTGCAAGCCACCAGCGATGACTACGGCGAAACGGTCGTGGACTATATCGAGAACGTGGTCTTCAAGTCCGTCGTGCCCCCGGACGACTGCGCCGCGATTCTAATCGAACCCATTCAGGGAGAGGGTGGCTACGTCGTTGCCACGGATGGGTTCTTTCCCGCGCTGCGGAAATTGTGTGATCGGCACGGCATCCTGCTTATCGTAGACGAGGTCCAAAGTGGGATCGGCCGCACCGGGAAGTGGTGGGCGATCGAGCATTGGGGGGTCGAACCGGACATCGTCTGCTTCGCCAAGGGAGTGGCCTCCGGCCTGCCGCTGGGAGGGATCTTGGCTCCGGCCGCGATCATGGATTGGCCGGAGGGCGCACACGGGAACACTTTCGGCGGCAACCCGGTCGCCTGCAGCGCGGCCCTGGCAACTTTGGAACTCGTCGAGAGCGAGTTGATGGCTAACGCGGCGGCCATGGGCGAGTTCGCGTTGGACGCCCTGGCGGAGATCCAGAGCCGTCACCGCTCGGTCGGGGAGGTACGCGGCAAGGGCCTGATGGTCGGGGCCGAGCTGGTGCTGGATCATGGCAGTAAGCGGCCGGATCACGAGCTGCGAGAGCGCGTGCTGCAAGAAGCCTTTGACCGCGGTCTGCTGCTGCTTGGCGCCGGTGAGAGCGCGGTCCGGGTCGTGCCGGCCCTGAGCATCGACCAACGGCTGCTCGACGAGGGCCTCCAGATTCTGGAGGCCTCCCTTTCAGCAGCGGAGGGCCGCTGATTGCATGCTGCCGGACTTCCGCGTCCGTCAGCGCGACTATCTGCTCGAGATCTCCCGGGTGCTCACCGAGGAGTTGGATCTCGAGAAGGTCCTGGAACGGATTGTCCGCCTGGCGGCTGAACTGCTCAGCAGTTCCGCCGGGTTGATTGCCCTGCGAGAGCAGGAGGGCTGGCGGGTCACCACCACCTACGGGATCAATCCCGATTTCCTCAAGTTCCTCGATCCGCTCTTAGCTGACATTCCCGAACACGACGACCCGGCCCGGTTCGCGCTTCCGGAGGTCAGTCGCCGGCTGCAGCGGATCACTCAGGCCGCATCGATGGGCTTGCTCACCGGCGTCGGGTTGCCGCTCATCGCCCGGGAGGAAGTCGTCGGGGTCATTTTCATCTTCCGCTCCTACCGGGGCCAGTTCTCTCGGGAGGACCGGGCGCTGCTGGGAGCCTTCGCCTCCCAGGCCGCGATCGCCGTTTCCAATGCCCGGCTCTACACCCAGGTGGCCGATCAGCGCAGACACCTGGATGGGGTACTGGAATCGGCCGCCGACGGAATCTTCATTCTGGATCCCAGCTACCGCTTCACTCGCTTCAATCGAGCCTGCGCCCGTCTGACTGGATATTCGGCCGACTTCGTGATCGGCAGGGACCATTCCGAGATCATCCGCTGGGCAAGCCGCGAGCCGGGGTTGACCCTCGAAGATGCCGGGGCCGGCGGCTGGCCGCTCTCATCCACTGCCGAACTCTACGTTGAAGGAGACCTCCTCCGCCAGGCTAATGGGACCTCCAGCGTTGGGATCACCTACGCCCCAACCTATTCCGGCGACGGTCGGCTGCTCGGAGTCGTGGCCAATCTGCGCGATATCACGAAGTTTCGGGAGGCTGAGGAGCTGAAGAGCACCTTCATCTCAATTATCAGTCACGAGCTCCGCACCCCGGTCGCACTGATCAAGGGCTACGTGGGGACCCTGCGCCGGGACGATGCGGCCTGGGAACCCTCGGTGGTGCGCGATAGCCTGGCCGTGATCGAGGAAGAATCGGATCGGTTGGCGGATTTGATCGATGATTTGCTCGAGGCCTCCAGACTGCAATCCGGCACCCCCTCCCTCTCGCTGAGCGACGTTGACCTGGCCGAGATCGCTCGAGAACTCGTCGAGCGCTTTCGGACCCAGTCGAGCCTGCATACCTTCGAGGTGCAGCTGCCCAAGGAATTTCCGATCGTGCGGGCCGACCAGGAGCGCCTGACTCAGGTTGTCTCCAACTTGCTTTCGAATGCGATTAAGTACGCCTCAGCAGGTGGCGTGGTCAAAATCCAGGGCCGGGTGGCACCCCATGAGGTCGTGCTGTGCGTGCAGGATGCAGGCCCCGGAATCTCGTCTGCAGACCGCACCCGAGTTTTCGAAAGATTCTTCCGGTCCGCAGAAACTGCCCGAACCACCCAGGGCGTCGGCCTGGGGTTATTTCTGGCGAAGGCAGTCGTGGAAGCTCACGGGGGAAGGATTTGGGTGGACGAGAAGGTCGAACGGGGCGCCCGAATTTGCTTCTCGATCCCCCGGGAGCGCGAATGAGCACTGCCGTCCGCTGCCCGAACTGCCAGAACCCAATTCAAGCCCAGATTCTGCAACTGGTGGACGTGGGGCAGAATCCAGCCGCGAAGGCCCGCCTGCTCTCTGGGACCCTGAACCATTTGCACTGCCCGGTCTGCGGATATGAGGGCCAGCTCGCGACTCCGATCGTTTACCACGACCCGGCCAAGGAGCTGCTGTTGACTTATCTCCCGGTCGAGCTCGGGATAGCCAAGAATGAACAAGAACGGCTCGTGGGCCGGCTGATCAATCAGGCAATTGATCGGTTGCCGGCGGAACAACGCAAGGGGTACCTGCTCCAACCTCAAGCCGTCCTGACGGCCCAGGGGCTCGTGGAGCGCGTGCTCCAGGCCGACGGGATCACTAGAGAAGAGCTGGAGGCCCAACGCGCAAAACTTCGCCTCTTTGAGGACTTGCTCCGGACCTCTCCAGAGTCCCTTGCCGCGTTCGTGCAGCGGCATGATGCTGAGCTGGACGAACGATTCTTCCAACTCGGTTCGCTCAGCCTCCAGACCGCCCCAGACGACCGTTCCAGGCAGGCCGCCTCCCAGCGCCTAGAGGCCGCATTGAGCTTGAGCTCATTTGGTAAGGAGCTAGCTGCTCAGGAGGCAGAGGTTCGCAACGCGGCGGAGAGTTTGCGGGCGGCCGGCGACTCCCTGACTCGTGAGAAACTTCTGGAATTGCTCGTTGTAGCACCCAATCCAGACCGGGTCCGGGCACTCGTTACCCTCGCCCGCCCCGGTCTCGATTATGGCTTCTTTCAGCTGCTTTCGGAGCGAATCGAGGCCGTGGATCCCGAACAGAGGGAGCGCCTCACCAATCTACGCAGTTCCTTGCTCGAGATTACCGAACAGATCGACCGGGCCCACGAAGCCAGAGTTGCCCAGGCTTCCGGGCTGCTGGCTTCATTAGTAAACAGCCAGGACCTGGAGGCCGGAGTCGAGGCCAGCCTGCCGTTGCTCGACGATCTGTTCCTGAACGTCTTGCAGGCGAATATCCGGGTGGCCCGCGAACGATCCGACTCGAAGGTCTTGGAGCGACTTCAACAAATCGATGATTTGTTGGCCGCTGCTCTCCAAGAGGCTCTTCCGGTCTCGCTGCAGCTTGCCCAGCGGGTGATTGACGCCGAAACGGAGCCCCTCGCTCAAGAGCTCCTGGAGGAGTCCGCAGCCGCGGTCGACGGTGATTTGTTGGACGCGCTGTTATCGGCCGCTCAGCGCCTCGAGCAGCTGGGGGAGCCTGACCGTGCCGCTCGGATTGCCCGCCTCCACCGGCACGCCTTGCGGCTGTCGATGCGAGCCAAAATGGCGCCTCCGGCTTGAGCCGGCGACCGATCGGAGAGGGCGTTGGCCAAGTGGCTATGCGCATTGGACAGCGCCCGAACTCAGCCTCGCTTCTTGATCAACCCCAGCAACCCCGCCTGATCGACGACCTTCACCCCCAGCTCTTGGGCTTTGGTAAGCTTCGACCCTGCTGCTTCGCCCGCGACCAGGAAGTTCGTTTTTGCGCTGACGCTGCCCAACACCTTTCCCCCGGCGGCCTCGATCCGTGCCTTCGCCTCGTCCCGAGACATGTCCGGCAGCGTTCCGGTCAGGACGAACGTCAAACCGGCCAGCGGTCCGGACCCGGTCTTCTTCACCGCTTCCTTCGGCCACACCCCGGAGACTTTCAGCTTGGCGAGCAGTTTCCGATTTCGGGCTCGCCCAAACCACTCCACGACTTCCTCGGCGATGCTCGGACCGATTCCATCGATCGCCTCCAGATCTTCCTGAGTTGAACTAGCGAGGGCGTCCAGATTGTGAAAGTGCCGAGCGAAATCGGCCGCCACCGTTTCCCCCACTCCCCGGATCCCCAGCGCGCTGATGAGGCGGCTGAGCGGCCGCGCCGTTGAGCCCTCGATCGCTTGCAGCAGCTTCTCCGCCTTCTTGTCGGCGAACCCTTCGAGCTTGAGCAGCTGCTTCTTCGTCAGGCCGTAGATGTCGCCGACATCCTTGACCAGGCCGTTCTCCACCAGCAGCTCCGCCACTTTGATCCCCAATCCTTCAATGTCCATGGTGGAGCGCGCCGCGAAATGCTCGACATTACGGACTAGCTGCGCCGGGCAGGAAGCGTTCGAACAGAAAACGGCAACTTCCCCTTCGATCCGATGGATCGGCTCGCCGCAGGTCGGGCACTTCCTGGGCATCCGGTAGCGCTTCTCGCTTCCGGTCCGGGCTCCTACGATCGGACCGATCACGTAGGGAATCACGTCGCCGGCCCGCTTTACCAACACCCGATCACCCACCCGAATGTCCTTCTCC
>CAYHSI010000013.1:0-20020 GCA_964359225.1 uncultured Anaerolineaceae bacterium | reverse complement strand
CTCCCAGCGCGGAATCTGGGTTGTCATGGGCACCAATGGCGTGCTGGTAAACGATTTGGTCGCCCAGAAAATGATCGAGTGTGGGGTGCGGGGGGTTGGGATCAGCATCGACTCGACCGATCCCAGCGTTCACAATAGCTTCCGGGGCGGCCCCAATTCTTGGGAGCAATCGGTGCGGGCGCTCGAAATCTGCCGGGCCCAGGGGCTTGAAGTCCTGGTCCAAAGCACCGTGATGGATCTCAACTACTCCGAGGTGCCGCGCTTGCTGGAGTTCGCCCGCCAACTCGGAGCGTGGTCCTTTAATCTCTATTTCCTGGTCCAGACCGGCCGTGGTCAGCAAATGAACGATCTCACCGCAGAGCGGACCGAGCAGATGCTGACATTCCTGGCGGAGGCCCAGCAGCGCTACCGGCCCATGTTGGTACGTGCCAAGTGCGCTCCGCACTTCAAGCGGATCGCCTTCGAGGCCGGGTTGGGCGGGATGGAGAGCGGCGGCTGCATGGCGGGGACCGAATACTGCCGGATCACCCCGGATGGCGAGGTGACTCCCTGCCCCTACATGGCCCTGCCGGTGGGAAATGTCCGCGGCAGCTCGCTAACCCAGATCTGGCAGAGCGCGCCGGAGCTGTTGGCGCTGCGGGATCCCGGTCAACTCAAGGGCCGCTGCGGCCGCTGTGAGTACAACGAGCTCTGTGGAGGTTGCCGCTGCCGAGCCTACGCTCGCTACGGCGACATTCTGGAAGAAGACCCGGGGTGCAGTTACGAGCCGACCGGGGCGAAGATCGCCATGTCGGAAATCCATTGGAGCGGGGAGGCGCGGTTCCGCCTGGAGCGGATCCCGATCGCCTTCATCCGCCAAAAGGTGAAACGCGGGGTGGAGGCCTACGCCCGAAGTCAGTCTAGCCGCTGGATCACGGAGGAAATCATGCGCCAGGCTCTCGCCGGATTTGAGCGGCCTCCAGCCTTCCAGCTCAATGACCCGACCACGCTGGGGGCTCCGGCGGCGGTGGAGCGGCTGGCGTGATCGCCACGAGGCAGACTGCGCATAGCCAGAAGCCCATGAAGGAGCGGACTGATGTCGGACGTTGATCTGCTCGACCAGGTCGTTGTAGCAGACGGACTTGCTCGAGTTCGCACGAATGGGCAGGTCCGGGAATATCGGGTAAAGGAGCTCCCCGAAAGCTTCATCCGCTGGCAGCTGGACTACAAACAGCGGATTTACGATGCGATCGAACACGACCAATATGTCGCCTTCAATGCGGGTCACCTCCCGGTGGTCGGGACCTGGGATTTGGGCTCGGCCTTCCCGAACCTCGCCAACAAGGGGGTTGGGTTCACACCCAAGGACGAGTTCATGGATCATTACGTGAAGCTTGTGGAAGGCACGGTCTCCGAGATCGAGCAACTCCCGCCGCATGCGGTGGACGAGACTCGGCGGCTAAGGATTGCGACCGCCCGCGATTTCTACGCCCACCCGGAGCATATCGACTGGAGGCGGCTCGGGCTGCTCGAGATCTTCGAAGGGAGCACCTACCTGAACTTGAGCCAGAATCCGATGGCAGCTGTCTTGTGGACGGGCGACTCGCCGATCTTCGTCAGCTTTCAGGTCAATTGCGTCGTCGAGGTAATCACTCCCGAACATCCCCGCTACCGCTTCTCCTGGGCGATGAGACGCCTGTTTGAATACGAACCCTTTCATGTGGTCCAAACCATGTTCCCCTACTCCTACACCTTCTGGGTCTACGATTGGAAGGAAAAGACGCCCAAACGGCGCTACAAGTAGCGCCGCACCTGCAGGCTGCCGGCCCGATCGAGAAGATCCGGATTCCGGCAGGGCCCTTCCTGATGGGAAAGGACATGGAAGTCGTCGAGCTGCCAGACTTCTCGATATCCAAGTTCCCGATAACGATCGAGGAATATGCACGCTTCGTGGAGGCAACTGGCCATCGGCCGCCAAAGTGGCCCGGAGGTAAGTTTCCTGCCGAGAGCGCCAGACATCCGGTCGTCAACGTCAGTTGGGAAGACGCGCTGGCCTACTTGAGTTGGGTTGGGGCAAGATTGCCCAGCGAGGCCGAATGGGAGAAGGCAGCCAGAGGCTCGCAGGGTTGGTTGTACCCGTGGGGAAATGAATTTATCCCCGACAACTGCAACTGCAGCGAATCGAAAACCGAGGGGACCCGGCCGGTGGACGCTCACCCGGGCGGGGTTTCTCCGCACGGGGTGATGGACATGGCCGGCAATGTGTGGGAGTGGACGAGCAGCCTCTACGAAGCCGGCGCAGACTGGCGGGTGTTGAAGGGCGGTTCCTGGGATTACAAAGGTTTCAAGGATGCCCGGGCCGCGGCCCGGGTCTATTTTGGTCCGACCTTTCGAAGCGGGGCGATCGGCTTCCGCTGCGCCTGGGACAGTTGAGCGGCATGCTCACCAAGCCGGCGATGTACGAATTCATGGCAGCCGTGGAGGACCGACTGCTGGCGCCCACCCGGCTCTACCTGGTCGGCGAGAGCTCGCTGGTAGTTGAAGGATGGCGGGAATGGACGGATCAGGTGGTCTACACCGTGGAGGGGGCCGGTCTTGCCCGGCTAACGCAGACCATCGAGGCGGTGGCTGCCCGACAGGGGATTCGCCTGGTTTGCGAATCGCCAGCCGATATCATTCCACTTCCACATGGGCACGAAAGACGCGCCCGTGGCTGGGAGATCCCGGGGAGGAGTTCATCGGCCCAGCTCACGCTTTACCATTTCGACCCGTACAGTACCGCGATCCGGCTCATCGCGAGAGGCGATGAGCCGGATTACATGGTCGTCTTGGCTTTTCTACGCCTGGGTTGGATTCAAGTCAGCGAACTGGATCGACTGCTGGGTGAGCTGCTCCCGCGGTTCTCCGCCGAGACCCTTCAGCAAGATCCGGCCGAGTTCCGGCGCAAGTACAAAGGGCTACGCCAGATGTGGCAGGCGCTGGGCAACGGCTCGGGCTCCTTGGTGTCAGCCGTCGACAGTCAGGCTGGCAGCCATTCCCGCCTCGAGATGGCCGGGGATGCTGCATACGATCTGGAGTGAGCCGGCGTCCGACGGAGCAGTGAAGGTGAAAGTCTGGACTTCGCCCGCGGCGACCTTGGTTTCGGCAACCACATTCGCCTGGTCATCGGCATCGAACGGAGCCGCGGCCTGGTAGCCGGCATCCAGCAGCACCCAATTGTGCTCGATCGTCCCACTGTTCGTCAGGGTGAGGGTGACTTCGGCTCCGGCCGGCACTGAGGCGCTTGCCGGTGAGAAGGAGAATTCCGACATGGACATGGCAATCGCTGCCGTGCTCGGACCTCCACAGGCAGCCAGTCCAGCCACCAGCAAGAGAATCACGGCAGAATAGATCAGAAACCGGTTGGTCATAGGGGTCTTCCTCCTGTTGAAGCGAGAGTCTAAGCCGGTCCGTCCGGGAGCGCAAGCAACTTGCCCGCTCGGGCCCCGATTCGGCGGGGCCAGCCGATGATAAACTACCAGCCGCCAGCACGGGAGCTATGCGCGAACGTAATATTCTGCTCGTAACGATCCTGGTCCTGAGCCTGATTGGCGTCGGGATTGCCGTGGCGAGCCTGGTTCGACCCTTGCCGCAGGCCGCCAGCGACCGTGCCGTTCTGGTTGACCAGCTGCTCCGAGTTTTCTTCGGGCTGGCAACCGCGGTGTTCCTCGGGGTGGAGGGGCTGCTCGTTTTCGCGGCCGTTCGCGGGCGAGTTTTCGCTACCTCGGCTGCAATCGGCAACCCGATCCCAGCTTTGGAGCTACTGTGGCTCGCGGTCCCGGCCGCGCTCGTGCTGGTGCTCAGTGTGTATTCGATCCGAGTGCTGCTGCTGATCGAAGCGCCTCGATCCGATCCACTGCTAGTTGAAATCGCGGCGAGCCAATATCGGTGGGAGTTCCATTATCCGGAGAGCGGCGTTACTACAAACGAACTGCACCTACCCGCGGGGCGCCCGGCCGTGCTGCAATTCAGATCGAGCGATGTGATCCACTCCTTCTGGGTTCCGGTCTTTGGAGGGAAGATTGACGCCCTGCCGGATCGGGTTACTTCTCTGGCCCTGACCCCACTTCGCACCGGGGAGTACCAAGCTGTTTGCGCAGAGCTTTGCGGCGTCGGTCATGCCGGAATGATTGCTTCTGTGTGGGTCGAGGATCCGGCCGGTTTCGAGCAGTGGTTGCAATCTGGGGGCGGAGATTGATCATGAGCCGAGGCATTCGAAGCTATCTTCGTCCCACAACCGATCCAGCGGTGTTGGCCGTGCAGTTCCTGGTGACCAGCTTCGCCTTTTTCCTGCTTGGGGGTGCGCTGGCGCTCGGGATGGCTGGCGAGGCCAGTTTGCCTGGGGTTGAGCTGATGGGAGCCGAGGCTTACTCTCGAGCCTTTACCAATCATGGCTCGATCATGGTCTTCCTTTGGCTGATGCCGGCAGTTGCCGGGCTCACCCACGCGATGTTGCTGCGGGTGCTTGGTGTAACCCGCAGCGCCCGCCCAAGATTGAGCGGGCTGGGATTTTGGCTGCTGCTGCCCGGCGGACTGTTGATGTTGG
Organism: uncultured Anaerolineaceae bacterium; assembly: GCA_964359225.1. Classification (GTDB taxonomy): domain Bacteria; phylum Chloroflexota; class Anaerolineae; order Anaerolineales; family E44-bin32; genus JADFRG01. Next base: position 15,456 of record CAYHSI010000013.1, on the reverse strand, counting down.
CCAGTTTCTTTCTCGGCGGGGCCTCCTCCGGCTGGACGGCCTACCTGCCGCTCTCGGCCCAGACGATTGGGGCAGGCCAGACGTTGTGGGTCGCCAGCCTGATCGTGCTCTTGCTTTCGATGGGCTGCAACGCAGCCGGATTCTTGGCTACTATTCTTGACCCTCCGAGAGAGAAATCCCGCAGCCCCTCTCCATTTGTGGTCGCCAGCCTCATCAGCTCGGCGCTGGCATTGATTTCAGTCCCGGTTCTTCTGGCGGCACTGATCGCGCTGTTGGTCGACCGCTTGGTCGCGGGCCCGAGCTTCCTCGGCGGCTCGCTGGGACTGACCCTGTGGCAGAACGCATTTTGGTTCTTCGCCCACCCCGCAACAACCATCCTGCTCCTGCCGGCGATCGGGGCGGTCTCCGAGATCATTCAGGCCACCACCGGCAACCCATTGGTCGCAAGGCGCTCGGTAAACATTGCCATGGTCTCGGTCGGCGGCCTGGGACTTGTTTCGTGGGGCCAACACATGTTTGCCAGCGGACTCATCCAGGCCGTCCGGATCCCGTTCATGTTGACTTCCATGGCCGTCGCTATTCCATTGGCTTTCATCGTTCTGGCCTGGCTGAGCACGCTCTGGATCAGCAAGGTGCGGTTCAACACTCCGATGCTGTTCTCGCTCGGTTTTATCTCGATGTTCGTGCTGGCGGGGCTCAGCGGTTTGGTTCTGGCTTCGGTTCCGGCCAACCTTCAACTGCACGGGAGCACCTTCGTCTCAGGCCACTCGCATCTCGCCCTTTTTGGCGGAGTGATGTCGGGGTTGTTTGCCGGGATCTACTATGTCTTTCCGACCCTCACCGGCAAGGACTATGATGAAAACCTTGGAAAGCTGCACTTCCTCGCCCACGCCGGCGGTGTCCATCTGGCCTTCTTGCCGATGCTCCTGATGGGGTTGCAGGGCGTCCCGCGCCGGGTCTTTGAGATCGGCCCCGAACTTGAGCTGTTTCAGCTGGCTTCCAGCGGGGGCGCGCTGATCCTGGCCAGCGCCTCGCTGCTGTTTCTATACAACATGTTCTTTGCCTGGCGGGGCGGCCGACCCGCAGCCCGAGAAGTCCTGCCGGGATCTATCCAGTGACCACCGGCCTGACAGAGCCCCGAACTTCGACCTGGCCCACCCGGCTGGTGGATTTCCTCTCGCTCACCAAACCGGCAATCGTCGCTTTGCTCCTGTTGACGACCTTGTGTGGGATGGTGATTGCAATCGGAGGACTTCCGCCGCTGCCGACGGTTGGGTTGACCCTGCTCGGGGGCGGACTCACCGCAGGAGGGGCGGGGGCGCTCAATCAGTACATCGACCGGGGTATTGACCGGCGGATGGTTCGGACGATGCGGCGGGCCCTCCCGGACCAGCGAATCAGGCCAGTGGAAGGTCTGCTGTTCGGCCTGGCGATTTGTGGGGCTGGCCTGGCCGTCCTGGCGATTGGGGTGAATCCGCTAAGCGCAATCCTCTCCTTGGCAGGAATAATCTATTACGCGGTGCTCTACAGTGTCCTGCTGAAACCAAGTACCCCGCAGAATATCGTTGTCGGTGGGGGAGCTGGCGCGATACCGCCGCTGGTGGGATGGGCGGCCGCCACCGGATCGCTCAGCCTGCCGGCTTTCTTCCTGTTCGCCGTGATCTTCTTTTGGACCCCGCCCCACTTTTGGGCCCTGGCCCTGCTCAAGCGGTCTGATTACGCCCGGGCCGGAATACCGATGCTGCCGGTGGTCTCCGGCGAGGCAGAGACCCATCGTCAGATTCTGCTGTACAGTTTGCAGTTGGTCGCGCTGACGGCCTTGCTCCCGCTGGTGGGGTTGGGCGGCGGGCTGTATCTGACCGTTGCGATGCTGCTCGGGATCGGGTTGGTCCGCCACGCCTGGATCTTGCAAAGGCGCGGTGGGAATCGATTCGCCTGGAGAATGTATCGTTATTCGAGCCTGTATTTGGCAGGGATCTTTTTGGCGCTGGCTGCCGACGCGGTTCTCATTGGGTGACATGATAAACTTTGGCCGATCGAGCGACTCAGGAGGAGCAATGGTTGAGACAATCCGAATGGAAAAAGTCGACGTGGTGAAGGCTGCTGGGAGGATCGACAGCCACTCTTCGCCTGGGCTGAAGGACGCATTTGACGTCTTGCTCAATGACGGACGCAATATGCTGGTCTTCGACATGAGCGAAGTGGAGTTCCTGTCAAGTAGCGGGGTATGGGTCCTGTTGGAGACCCAGAAGCGAGCCCGCCGCCGCAGCAAGGGAGATCTGGTGCTGGCCAACCCGAGTGACAATATCAAGAAGACTCTCGATTTGGCCGGACTGATGCACTTCATGAAGATCTTTGACGGTGTCGACACTGCGGTGGCTGGGTTCTGAAGTTGAGCATTGATGCGTAATGCCGAAGGCGACGTTCGAAGCTCGATACGAGAACCTGGGAAGAATCTGCGACTTCGTCTCAACCACTGCGAAGCGGGCAGGGCTGGGCGATTCCGCGGCCTACGCAGTGGAGTTAGCCACCAATGAAGCCTGCACGAACATCATCGAGCACGGCTATGGCGGCGAAAGCGACAACCGGATCGAATGCTCGATCGAGGCCGACGACGCCGGAGTGACCGTCGTCTTGCTTGACTGGAGTCGGCCATTTGATCCCACCGGCGTACCGGTGGCGGATTTTGCGGTACCGTTGGAGAAGTTGAATCCGAGGGGAGCCGGCCTGCGGTTGATCCGCGGCTCGATGGATGAGGTTCAGTTTGAGCCGATCCCCGGCACGGGCAACCGGCTGACGATGCGCAAGAGTCGCTGAGCGGGCAAATCGCGGGCCAGGATCATCAGAGTGAGGTCATCGGTTTGAGTCCCACCGGCCACGAACTCTGAGATTTCCCCTAAGAGCTTGGACTGCAGATCCTCGGCCGTGAGGCCGAGGTTTTGCTTTGCCAGGTCTAAGACCGGTTAGAGCCGGTGCCGGATCGAGGATTGGCCCGGCCTAGGCCCAGGCATGGTAGGCTAGGTACCCGGTCAAAAGGGCGGCCCGGATGAAGGACGCGATGGCCGTGGGCGGCGATCCAAACTCGGAGGCAAGATATGGAATACCGGAATCTAGGAAAGACCGGGCTCACAGTCACCCCGCTGTGCCTGGGCACCATGCAGTTCGGCTGGACAGCCGATGAAGGTACTTCAATCAAGATTCTCACCCGGGCGGCCGAGCGCGGAATCAACTTCATTGATACCGCCGACGTCTACTCCCGCTGGGCCGCCGGCAATCCGGGTGGGGTTGCGGAGGGCATCATCGGCAAGTGGTTGGGCATGGGAATCGTCCGCCGGGACCAGATCGTGTTGGCTACCAAGGTTCGGGGTCGGATGGGGGAAGGGCCGAACGAGCAGGGCCTTTCGCGGTTGCATATCACGGAGGCAGTGAAAAACTCACTGCGCCGTCTCGGGACCGACTACATCGACCTGTACCAGACCCATTCGGTGGATCCTGAGACGCCCATCGATGAGACCCTGCGGGCGCTCGACGACCTTGTCCACCAGGGGGTGGTCCGCTACCTCGGATGTTCGAATTATCCAACTTGGCGACTCATGCAGGCGCTCTGGAGCTCGGATCGGATGGGCCTGGAGGGCTTTGTGTGCCTGCAACCTGAGTACAGCCTGCTTGCCCGACAGCAGTACGAGCAGGAGCTCGAGCAAGTTTGCCAGACCTATGGCCTGGGGGTGATCCCTTATAGTCCGCTGGCCCGCGGCTTTCTCACCGGAAAGTACCGGAAGGACGAGCCGCCACCTGCCGACGGCCGCCTGGCCGGCAGTCCACGGCTCGAAGAATACGCCCGTGAGGAGCGAGTCTGGCAAGTGCTGGCCAGCCTCAAAGAGTTGGGCCGCAAGCACGCCGCCTCGCCCTCCCAACTGGCCCTCGCCTGGTTGCTGCAGCGACCGACGGTCACAAGCCCAATCATCGGCCCCCGTTCGATTGAGCAGCTGGATGACAATCTTGGGGCTCTCGAGGTTCGGCTGGAGCCGCAAGAGGTCGCAGAGCTCGATCAGGTCAGCGCCTGGATGAGCCCGAGCTAAGTGCGCCGCCCCCTTGCGCACTTATGACAAGTAGACCGGCGAGATGTATAATTGCCCTGGGCGAGCATCAGCAGCCAGATGAAGCCGGCAATTGATCGTTTTCTCAGCCATCTCCGAGTGGAGCAGGAGCGGGCTAAGAACACCGTCTCGGCCTATTCGATTGACGTGCGCCAGTTTGAGCAAGTGCTGAGCGCAAGGGCCGGCGGGGCCGTCAAACCGCACGACCTGAACATCCGAATGGTCAGCGAGTATTCCAACTGGCTCGTTGAACAGGGTTACCGGCCGTCCACGGTCTCGCGCAAAATGGCCGCCGCTCGAGCCTTCTTGCTGTACTTGGCAGAGAAAGAGCGGACCGTCAACCGCCGCATTCCGGACCAGCTCCAACCTCCAAGCACTCCCCGCCGATTGCCGCGAACTCTCTCGGAGGACGAAGTTCGGCGGCTGCTGGCAGCTCCTGGCCGGGTCGAGAGTCCCCGCGCCTTGCGAGACTCGGCTGTGCTTGCCTTGTTGTACTCGGTCGGCATGCGGGCCTCGGAGGCGGTTCAGGTCAACATTGAGGATCTTGACTTGAAGGCCGGGACTTTAGTGCGCCGGGGACCGGAGCCGGTTACCCTGCAGCTCACCGGATCGGTGGGAGCCTTGGGCCGGTACCTGACCGCCGGCCGCCCGACTCTCGTTCGCGATGCCAGGGAGCGGGCCTTGTATCTGAATTTGCGCGGCAAGCGCTTGAGCCGACAAGGGCTCTGGCTGGTCGTCAAGCGCTGGGCCGCCGCGGCAGACCTGGGCGCCGATCTTTCCCCGCACTCATTGCGACACTCATTGATCCGACACTTGCTGCAGCAAGGGAAGAGCAAACGCGATATCCAGGCCATGCTCGGCCTGAGCAGTCCCAACGCAATTCGGGTGCGGTTGACCGCCAAGCGATGAATCAGGATCAATTTCCGAGCCTAGAAGAGATTGACTCGCTGGCAAATCGAATCCGGGAATCCACGGATCTCCGTCCCAAGGTCGGGATGATCCTGGGCTCCGGGTTGGGCGGCTTGGCCGATTCGCTCGAATCTTCAGTCTCGCTGCCAACCGGGGAGTTGCCGGGCTGGCCAATATCGACGGTTGAAGGCCATGCGGGGCGCATGGTCATCGGGGTGCTCGAAGGCATGCCCGTTTGCGTCTTGCAAGGTCGAGTGCACTACTACGAGGGGTACTCGATGGCCAGGATCGGGTTGCCGATCCGGGTGCTCCAACGCCTTGGCGCTGACATGCTGATCGTGACCAACGCGGCCGGAGGAGTCAATCCGGCGTTCGAACCGGGAGATGTCATGCTGATCAACGATCACATCAACCTGATCGGGATGGCCGGGCTCTCTCCTCTGCGCGGTCCGAACTTGCAGGAATTCGGGCCCCGTTTCCCAGACATGAGCCAGGCCTACGACCGTCAGCTCCAAGCACTGGCTCGCCAGGTCGCCGCCCAAGAGGGTCTCGTGCTGCGGGAAGGCGTCTATATCTGCCTGGGCGGTCCGGCCTTCGAGACTCCCGCCGATTTGCGGTTCTTGCGGATGATCGGGGTGGACGCAGTCGGGATGTCCACGGTGCCGGAGATCATCGTCGCCCGGCACGGCGGAATGCGGACCTTGGGATTCTCCGGGATCAGCAACAAAGTAAGTCTGGACGGTGAGAAGCTGACCACCCATCAAGAAGTGCTGGAGGCGGGCCGGCGGGTAGGACCGAAACTGGAGCGGCTCATTCGCGGTGTGCTGCGCGGGCTGTAGCCGGGATGGAAGAGGCTCTGCTGCTCATCGCCTCGCTGCAGGGATGGATCTATGCACTCCTGCTGCTGACTTCGTTGGTTTATCTGAGGCTGGCCATGCAATCGAATGCCGAGGTCCGCAATTCGCTCTTTGGACTGGAGCGGGAGCGGGCTGCGTCCCGCCGGACTCGGGCGCTGGCAATGCTTGGCCTGATCGGGCTGGCCGGCCTGGCTACTTTCGTGGTGTCCAACTTCCTGGTTCCTTCGGTCCCGGCCGTCGCCAGGCCCACCCTGGTGCCAACCATCTCATTGCTCACGACGGCCAGCGAAGCACTCGGTAGCGCAGTCGCTCCGCAAACCCCCGACAGTAGCGGCTGCTCAAACCCGGGTGCGACTATCAGCTCACCTTCCTCCGGGGCGCAAGTTCAAGGACTAGTCGAGATCCGGGGCAGCGCCAACATCCCCAATTTCGCCTTCTACAAGATTGAAATCAAGGCCAGCGACTCGTCGGCCAATTGGCAGGTAGTCACCGCCGGTACCGAACCCAAGATCGAGGATGGGCTGGGGGTCTGGGACACCAGCCTTGTAATCAATGGGGTGTACCTGCTACAGTTGGTCGTCACCGACACTGCCGGGAACGCCCCTTTACCGTGTGCGCTGGAAGTCGTAGTGCTGCCCACCGGCGGCTGAGGACCTGAGGCCAAGCTTCGATGGAGATCCGTCCGGCGATTTCAAGCGACATATCGGCGTTGATGGCGATGGATCCCGGCTATCAGACCGACCATGTCTGGCAGATGGCGGTGAGCGCCCACTCGCCGGACACCAGCGTGATATTTCGGGAGGTCAGGCTGCCACGTCCGATGCGGGTCGAGTACCCCCGGGATCCCCGACGGCTGGCCGATGAATGGACCCATGCCTCTGAAATCTTGCTGGCCGAGTCTGACCGCGGGCTGCTGGGCTACCTGGTCTTGGAGAGCGGCCAAGCTCCTTCGACCGGCTGGGTTACGGATCTCGTGGTGGCGGTCGCCCACCGGCGCCAGGGTGTAGCCACCCGGCTGCTGGCCGCCGCCAAGCGCTGGTCCCAGCAGTCCGGCTTCGCCCGGCTTACTTTGGAAATGCAGAGCAAGAACTATCCTGGTATCAGCCTGGTTCGCAAGCTTGGCTTCCTCTACTCCGGCTATCACGATAAGTACTACCCGGACGAGGAAATCGCGCTCTTCTTCACCCTGAACCTGAAGTAGCCGGGAGCATGCTCGAGACCCTCACCTCCGCCCTGATGGTGGTGAATCAGATCCTGAATGCCGGCAACGCGGTAACCGCGTTCTCCCTGCTGCTCTATTCCCTTACCTTCAATCCCAAAGAGCGAACGGCCCGAATCCTGGCTCTGCTGCTTGGCTGCCTGGCACTCGTTTACGCTACCGATGTCATGGCCGGGACTGCCACCCTGGAGAGCGAACAGCAGATCTGGCTGCGGCTCCAATGGGCCGGGATCAGCTTCGCGGCGGCCGGCTACATGCATATTTCCGACGCGTTGCTGGCAGCGACCGGCCGGCCGTCGCGCGGCCGCCGGAAGTGGATCATCCGGATTGGTTACCTCTTAAGCCTGGTCAGCTTTGGGTCCGCGGCCCTCAGCGAGGAGTTGGTCGGCCCGCTAAACCGTTTGGGGCCGGTGGCTTTCCTCTCCGGCGGGAGGCTGCTTCCTCTGTTCGCAGCGTATTTCGGACTCGCTCTGACCTTCACCGGATTCAACTTCTGGCGGGCATACAAGCGGTGCTTGACTTCTGTCAGCCGCCGGCGGATGCGCTACCTGATCTTCGGATCTGCGGCGCCGTTCTTGGGCGTGTTTCCATTCCTCAGTGCCGGAGGCAGCTTCCTGCTCCAGACCCCGCTGCTGACCTGGGCGGTGCTTGGAGTGCTCAACCTGCTGGTTGCGGTTCAGATCGTGATGATGACTTATGCGGTGGCCTACTTCGGAGTGAGTTTCCCGGACCGGGTAGTGAAGAGCCGGCTATTCCAGTGGCTGTTGCGAGGCCCGATCGTTGCTTCGACGACCCTCGCAGTCACGGTGGTCATCGATCGGCTCGGCCACCGCATCGGCTTGGAAAACAGCCGAGCCGTTCCGCTCTTCATGGTCGGAACCATTTTGAGCCTGCAATACTTGATCACCCTGATTCGCCCGACTGTGGAACGCTGGCTGTTCTATGGCCAGGACCGTAACGACGTCAGCCGGTTGCATCTGCTTGAAGAGCGGTTGCTCACCACCGGCGATCTGCGTCAGTATCTGGAGGCGATCTTGAATGCTGCCTGCGATCTCACCGGCGCCTCCTCAGCATTCGTCGCCGCGGTGGGCGAGCAGGGGGTTGAGCTCGAGGTGGCGGTGGGGCCCGACGATCCGCTGCGCGATCCGTTGGATTCGACCCCAAACCTGTCTGCTGAAAACAATCGCGAGCTGGCCGGATTTGGGCCACTCTTCCGCTGGGATCGCTACTGGCTGGCCCCGCTGATGACCTCGCAGACGGCCGAGCTGGTTGGGGTCCTTGGGCTGAAGCTGGCGCCCGGGGATCTTGAGTTCGGGCCAGAAACGGTCGAAGCCTTGTCGCTGGTCCGAGAGCGGGCCGCCGTTGCGCTCACCGATCGGGCCTTGCAGCGGGAAGTGTTCGCGGCCGTCGACCGGCTAGTGCCGCAAGTGGAAGCCGTACAGCGGATGCGGGCGGCCGCCCGCTACGGCGGGGTGCAAGCGCTGACGATGCCGGCGGAGAGCCTGCCGGCCGATTCCGACCTGGCCAACTTGGTTCGAGAAGCCCTCGGTCACTATTGGGGCGGACCGCGGTTGACCCAGAGCCCCTTGCTCCGGTTGAGGGTCGTGCGCGAGGCAGTGGCGGCGCACGACGGCAACGCGGTCAATGCGCTGCGTGCGACCCTGCGGCAGGCGATCGATCGGGTCAGACCGCAAGGGGAGCGTCGATTCACCGGGGAGTGGATGCTGTACAACATCCTCGAGATGAAGTTCCTCGAAGGACGCAAGGTCCGCGATGTGGCGGTCCGCCTGGCAATGTCCGAGGCGGACCTATATCGGAAGCAGAAAGTCGCCATCGAGAATGTCGCCCGGGCGATGGAGGAAATGGAGCGGGAGGCCCGGGCGGCCAAGCCGGTCAATCCACGGAGCTGAGGCGGCGGGCCTTGCCTTTTTCAGACCGCCAGAGGACACTCTGATCCCTTCAGCATGAGAGTCGCCCGACGATCGCTCTGGGACTTGCTTGCCATTCCGCTGCTAGCCGCGGCAGTCGTCACATCTCTCGGACTGCTGGACCTCAGCGCTGGAGGGCTGCTGGACGCCTGGGTCGGGTTCCTGCGTCGATGGCTCGGACTTGGGGCAATGGCCGTCCCGGTCACCGGAGCATTGGCGATCTTCATCCGTCCCGGGCGGTGGGATCGAGTCATCGCCTCGGAGCTCGTTTTCTTTTCAATCCTCGGTTTACTGAGCGCGGTTGCGGCCGACAGCCTGCCGGAAGCGGAACTAGGCAGGGGGGGCGGGATCGTTGGCTGGGTGATTGCCGACACGTTGGGGCGAATCGTGGGGTCGGTGGGCCGGATCCTTGGTTTGGTGCTGATCGGTGCAAGTGCCGCCGCGCTGGCCCTCGGTGATCGCCTTGGTCGCAGGCTTCCGGCAGGTCCGATCGCAGCTAGCCCGCCTGGCTCGGCTCCGCCGGCAGAGGCCGCCAAGGCACCTGGCAAGCGGCAAGTACCGGCCGAGTTCCGCAAAGAATTCAAGTTGCCGGAGGCCACGAATTCGGAGAAGGCGGGCTCCAGAGGTCGGAGCGAATTGCCGGCCTCGCTCGATTTCCTCGAACCCGGAGAAACCCGCCAGGTGTCTGCCCGCGAGATTAACCTGGCGGCGGGTCTGATCGAGAAGACCTTGGCCGAATTCGGATTGCCGGCCAAGGTCGTTGACTTCAGATCTGGCCCATCGGTAACCCAATTCGCAGTCGAACCAGGCTACGTGGAACACCAGGCACCCGATGGATCGGTGTCCCGCAGCAAAGTGCGGGTATCGCAGATCTCCTCGCTCGCAAACGATCTGGCCCTGGCGCTCTCTGCGCCCGCGATCCGAATCGAGGCTCCCGTCCCCGGCAAGGCCTACATCGGGATCGAAGTCCCGAATCGGAAACCGGAGCGGGTTCGGCTGCGCCCGATCTTGGAATCTGAGCGGTTCCATTCCATGGGCTCCCCCCTGGCGATCGCCCTGGGCCGCGACGTTGCCGGCGAATCGATCGTCGCCGACCTGGCCTCGATGCCGCACTTGCTGATCGCCGGCACCACAGGTTCAGGCAAGTCGGTGTGCATCACCGCCCTGGCGGCCTGCCTGGCGATCAACAACGGACCGGAGCAGCTGCGGTTCGTGCTGATCGACCCGAAGCGAGTCGAGCTGCTCCGGTTCAACGGCCTGCCGCATTTGATGGGCAAAGTTGAGACCGACCTCACCCGGATTACAGGGGTGTTGCGCTGGTGCACTCTGGAGATGGACCGCCGCTTCAAGCTGCTGGAGGCTGCCTCTGCCCGGGATGTGGCGACCTACAATCGCAAGATGCTCCGCCGAAAAGGCGGCGAGGCACTGCCCCGGCTTGTCGTCATGATCGATGAGCTGGCGGACTTGATGATGCTGGCACCGGACGCGACCGAATCGGCGCTGGTCCGGCTGGCGCAGATGGCCAGGGCGACCGGGATTCATCTGGTGGTGGCGACCCAACGACCGAGCACCGATGTGGTGACCGGCTTGATCAAAGCGAATTTCCCGGCCCGGATCGCCTGCGCGGTCGCCTCTAGCATTGATTCACGGGTGATCCTCGATGGGCCGGGCGCCGAATCGCTGCTGGGCAAAGGTGACATGCTGTATCTGGCCCCGGAGGCAGCCGCCCCGGTGCGGTTGCAGGGGGTGTACGTGAGCGACAAGGAATTGGAAGGATTGATCAGCAGCTGGAACTCGGGGGCCGCTCGGGGTGCCATGGCGCCTTGGGAGGATTTCCTGGTGCGCCAGGATGCGCTGAGCCAGCAAGACGACGTCTTGGAACGGGCCATCGAATTGGTGAAAGAAACCGGGCAGGCCAGCGCCTCGCTGCTGCAGCGCCGCTTGCGGGTCGGCTACCCGCGGGCGGCCCGCCTCATGGATGAGCTTGAGGAGCTCGGACTGATCGGCCGAGCCACCGGCGGGGGTCGCACCCGCGAGGTTTTGATCTCAGACGAGGACCGGGGCGATGAACCTGCCGGCCCCCAGCCTTGACTGGCCCATACCCGCGGGTTAGCATTTCGAATCCAGCGTGCCACCAGCCATGGACCAAACCCAGCCTAGAACCCTGAGCGATTTCATGCGCGTCCGATTCCGTGGAGTCGTCGATGGAATCGGGATGGTGCTCAAGGACCTGGGAGTCACGCCAATCGCCCTCTCGCTGGTTGGACTGGGTGGGCACCTGGTGGCGGCGGTCCTCGTGGCTCGCGGGGAATTCCTGATCGGCGGACTGTTCTTGCTATTTCTGGCACCGGTTGATGCCTTGGACGGCGCGCTGGCCCGCCTGCGGGGCGAGACCTCGAATTTCGGCGGGTTCTTTGATTCGGTGATCGATCGATACTCTGAAATGCTGGTATTCGGTGGTTTGTTGATCTACTTCCAGAACCGATTCGACAAAGGGATGGTCACGTTGGTGTTCGTTGCGGCCGCCGGTTCGTTGCTGGTGTCATACGCCCGAGCCCGCGGTGAGGCGCTTGGTTATGTGGTCCGGGGCGGCATGCTGACCCGCTTCGAGCGGTACTTGATCCTGGTCCCGAGCCTTTTGTTTGGTCTCCCCAAGTGGGGAGTCGGGATCGTTGCGGTGCTGGCCAACATCACTGCGGTCCAGCGATTTCTGGACGTTCGGAAGCAGGCCTGGGATAAGAGAGAGAAGGCGTTTCGTGAGCGTTGACTTCCAGCCGGTCGGGATCCAGATCACCGCCTTTGGGCTGAGTTTTTTCCTGCGCTACTATGGGATGCTGCTGATGCTCGGTGCCCTCGCCGCGGCTGGCGTGACCAGTCGCCTGTTGAAAATCGACCGGGCCGACTCAGAAATCGCCTGGGACGGATTGATCTGGGTGCTCGTCTTTGGGGTCGTTGGGGCCCGGCTTTATCACGTCTTTACGCCTTCGCTCAGCTTGCAGGAGCAAGGGATCACTACCGCCTGGTACCTGACCCATCCGCTCGACCTCATCAATACAACTCGGGGTGGACTTGGGATGCCGGGCGCGATCATGGGTGGTGTCTTCGGCCTTTACCTTTTCGCCCGCCGTAGGAAACTGCCGCTGGGTCGGCTGATGGACGCGGCCGCTCCGGGAGTGGCGCTGGCCCAGGCAATTGGGCGCTGGGGAAACTACGTCAACCAGGAGCTCTACGGACCTCCGACCGATCTCCCCTGGGGGATTCGGATCGACCCGGCCAATCGATTGCCGGGCTACGAGCCGTTCGAACGTTTCCACCCGCTCTTCTTCTACGAGTCAGTCTGGAACCTGGTCAACTTCTTCTTCCTGCTCTGGTTGTGGAGAAACTATCGAGATCGCCTGGTTTCCGGCGATGTCTTCCTCGCCTACCTGGTCAGCTATCCGCTGGGTCGCTTTCTGCTCGAGTACTTGCGGCTCGACTACGTCCCTGCATTTGGTATCAACCTTAACCAGGCCGTGATGCTGGTCGTGGCGATCGCTGCGGCGATTGCCCTTTATCTCCGCAATCGGCGGGTCCCGATCCGCCCCCGTAAGCGCCGTACCAAGCAAGCCTAAGCCTGGCCATCAGTACTCTGGGAACTCGGGCCGATTGAGTCCGAATGGGCCCGCCTGCTATAATGCGCGGGTCGGCGCGATGACTCCCCTGATCGAAACTCTAAAGCTCGGAAAGCGGTTTGGCAGCCTGGTCGCGGTTGACCAGGTCTCCTTGCAGGTTGACGCCGGGGAAGTGCTCGCTTTGCTCGGCCCCAACGGGGCAGGCAAAACGACCACCATCCGGATGCTGGCTTCGATTCTTGGGCCCAGCCACGGTTGGGTCCGGATCGCCGGTCTGGACACCGTCACCCATGCCAGCCAGGTCCGCCGGCTGGTCGGGATGTTGACCGAACATCATGGTCTGTACACTCGCATGAAGGCAATGGAGTATCTGGCGTTCTTTGGCGAGATCTACAGTATGCCGACCGCCCTGGTCCGCGAGCGCGCCCGCGGCCTGCTGGATCGCTTCGGGCTGAGCGAGTCAGCCGGACTAAGACTCGGAGCCTATTCCAAAGGCATGCGCCAGAAGCTCGCCATGGCGCGGGCGCTGCTCCATGACCCAACCGTATTGCTGCTCGACGAGCCCACTTCGGCGATGGATCCGGAGAGCGCTCGTTTGGTGCGTGAAAGTATCCGAGGCCTGCGCTCGGGAAACCGGGCGATCGTGGTGTGCACCCATAACCTGCCGGAGGCCGAGCTGCTGGCCGACCGGATTGCAGTCATCCGGAGAGGCAGGATCGTGGCCCACGGATCGCCGGACGAGTTGAAGCGCGAATTCCTCGGCAGTCCCGTCATGGAGCTGCGGGTGGCCGGCAGCCTAGATGGGGCAGTTCGCTTGCTCCCACAGGGCGCTACCCTGCGCGAGACCGGCCCGAACTGGCTTCGATTTCAGTCTGCTGACCCGGAGTCTGTCAACCCGGCCGTCGTTCGGGCGATGGGAAGAGCAGGGATTGAGATTGTGACCCTCTCCGAGATCGGCCGCAGCTTGGAAGAGGTTTACCTTTCGGTCATGCAGTCAGAGAGTTCGGATTGAGCAGCCGCGAGCCTTCCTGGCTTCCCGGGACCCTCACCGTGGCGCGAAGGGAAATCCGGGATCAGTTGCGGGACTGGCGGATCCTCACCCCGATCATCCTCCTAACTCTTTTCTTTCCGATCCTGATGAACTTTACCGCCAATCAGGCGGTCCAGTTCGTTGAACAGTACGGGGCCGAGATTATTGCCGATCGATTGATCCCATTCCTGCTGATGGTCGTCGGCTTCTTCCCGATCTCCATCTCGCTGGTAATCGCCTTGGAAAGCTTCGCGGGGGAACGCGAGCGGCTCTCGCTTGAGCCGCTGCTGGCGACCCCGCTCAGTGACGCTCAGCTCTACTTTGGCAAAATCATCGCTTCGATGCTCGCGCCCCTTGGTGCAGCCTACCTGGGGATATTCGTCTACCTGTTCGGGCTCTATTGGCGACTGGGTTGGCAGCCGCCCCTCCCTCTGCTGGCGCAGGTCTTGCTGCTGACCACTGCCCAATCGATTGTCATGGTCACCGGAGCCGTGGTGATCTCGAGCCAGACGACCTCGGTGCGGGCCGCCAATCTGCTCGCCTCCTTCATCATCGTCCCGGTCTCGCAGTTGATCATCGGGGAAAGTCTGATCATGTTTTGGGGACGCTACTCCGTCCTGTGGTGGATCGTGGCGGCACTAACCCTCGTCGCGATCGTGCTGGTTCGAATGGGGCTGCATCTATTCAATCGGGAGCAGTTGCTGGGGCGGGATTTCGACGACCTCGATCTCAACTGGGTCAAGAACAGCCTGTGGGCCGGATTCCGAGGGCGGGCACAGACCCTGGGCGGCTGGTATCGGGAACTGCTGGGCGAGACGCTGCCTCAAGCGCGGGGGTCGATCCTGATCATGATCCTGGCGCTATTGGTGGCGTACTGGGTGGGCTACCGAGCCGCGAGCGATTTCGTTCTGCCAGCCGAATTGTTCCAGGGGGACAGGCTGCAACGCTCCCTGGGCGATGAGCTGTCCAGCTTCGGCTTGCTGTCTGCGCGGGGCTGGCTGTGGGTGGCTTGGAACAATGTTCGCGCCCTAGGTTTGGCCAGCCTGCTCGGGGCATTCACTTTCGGTGTAGCGGCCGTGGTCTTGTTAATGGCCCCGCTTGGAATTGTGGGCTACTTTGCCGGGAGTTTTGCGCTTGCTGGCGGCAGTGCGGCCCGCTTATTGGGAGGCCTTGTCCTGCCGCATGCGCTATTGGAGATCCCCGCCGCCGTCCTGGCCGGCGCGGCAATCGTACAGCTCGGGCTTGCCGCGCTGAGTTTGCCGAAGGGTTCATCGCTGGGGGCCTCCTGGTTAGTGGCGCTGGGGAGGTGGGCCCGGCTGAGTCTGGGCTTGGTCTTGCCTTTGATCCTGGTGGCCGCCGCGGTTGAAGTGTTTGTCACTCCGCGAGTGGCTATGGCGGTGCTGGCCGGCCTGCCGTAACTAGCCCAGACCGCGGTCAGTCTTCGCGATTACATCTTGGGGGGTTGCAGGGTGACGTGCAGAAAGCTGAAGTCGCCGCGGGCCGGCATCAGATCCACGACCTCTATGACCTCGAACTCCTGAGCTCCCAATTTGACCCGCTGGCCGACCTGGGGTCGCTGTTCTTCGTTGATGTTCGCACCGGGGTGGCCCCCACCCCGGACGACATAGCTCACTTTGAAGATGGCGGTCATCGGCTAGCGGCCAACAAGATGCTGATGCCGGAGCTTGAACGACAGATCGGCCGCGATATTCCGCATCACGACGAAACCCAGGTGAGTCTGGCTTTCGCATAACTCCATGAATGCATCCCGCTGAATCGTCTGAACCTTGGCCCGGTCCGAGATC
>CAYHSI010000012.1:0-20310 GCA_964359225.1 uncultured Anaerolineaceae bacterium | reverse complement strand
CCGGCGCGATCGTCCGGCGGGTGCGGAAGCGAGCCAGCCGCATCGCCGTGCGGACCGCTCTCGTATTCGCCACCGCGTTGGTCTGCTTCGCCTGGTGGGGGCGCTCCGGGCACGCCAGTCTAGCCCTCGATGTTACGGCCCATTTGGTACTGCCGCTGGGCACGGTGGTGCTGCTGTCCTTTGGCGAGACGCTGCTGACAATGCGGGCGACGATGCTCGAAACAATGGGCGCCGATCACGTGACCGCCGCCCGAGCCAGAGGCCTTCCGGAGTCGATTCTGCGGGATCGACACGTGGCCCGGGTGGCCATGCTGCCGGTGCTGAGCAGGCTGCTGCTCAGCCTACCGTTCGTGCTGGTGGGCAGCCTGGTGATCGAACGGGTCTTCTTCTGGCAGGCCATGGGACAGGTGCTGTTCAATGCGATCGAGTTCCAAGACCTACCGCTGATCGTTGGAGTGCTCAGCCTGATCGGGGCGCTGGTGCTGATCTCGCACGTCCTGCTCGATGTGCTCTACCTGATCCTGGATCCCCGGCTGCGCTATGGCTGAGCAGCAATTCGTGCCCCCCTCTCCGCTCGTCTCGCAGAGAAGGCTGGCGCAGCGGCAGCGGGCCGAGGGCTCCTGGCAGCTCTTCCGGGGGCATCGGACCGGAATGATCGGCCTGGGTCTGATCGCGATCTTTATGCTGCTGGCGACCAGCCATCCGCTGCTCATGTCGACGGTTTGGGACCGACGCCGATACGATCCGATCGTCGGCTTTGACATGGCTTACTTCCCCCATCCCAGCCGACCTTCGATCGATCACCTGCTGGGGACTGACAATTTCGGCCGGGATGTGCTGAGCCAACTGCTGTTCGGCGCTCGGGTGTCCTTCGGGGTCGGGCTTACAGCAGGGCTGGTGGCAGCCGTGGTCTCGACTCTTCAGGGTGGGGCAGCGGGCTTTCTGGGAGGTAGGATCGACCAGCTCTTGATGGGCCTGGCCGACGTGGTGGTGCTGATGCCGGCTCCGGTGGTGCTGCTGATCTTCGGTTTGTTGATTCGAATGGAGTGGCCGGCAGTGGGTGTGCTCTATGGCCTGCTGACCGGTGCCGGCGCCCAGGCGATCATCGTCAAGTCACAGACCCTCTCGCTGCGTGCCAAGCCCTATATCGAGGCCGCACACGCGGCCGGTGGGGGCCGGCTGCATGTCTTCCGGCGGCATGTGCTGCCCGGCCTGCTGCCGCTCACCGCGGTCAATCTTTTTCTCACCGTGGGTGGCGCGGTGCTCACCGAATCGCTGCTCTCCTACTTCAACCGCACCCGGGTAGACCTCAGCTGGGGCACGATGATCTGGCTGGGCCAGGAGACCTTTCGCCGGCACACCCTGGAGGGACAGTGGCACGCCATCCTGCCGCCGGCGATGGCGATCATGCTCTTCTGCAGTGCGTTCTATCTTGTGGGGCGAGCGCTGGACGAAGTGTTGAACCCGCGGCTGCGGGCGCGCTGAAGCTTAGATCACCCGGCGCCAAAACTGCGCTTCAGCACCGCCAGGATTTCAGGGACCCAGCGGGTCAGCGCCGAAAATGTCGCTTGGGCCGGAACCTCGGGGCCGAGCCCCAGAGCCAGCAGCCGGTCGCGGCTGAGGACCACGGTCAGTAGCTGACGGCGCGAACCCGCGATGCTCGTGTAGCGGGTCTGGCCTCCTTCGATTTCCCCAAGTACCCGATCGGCCATGATCAGTGAAGCGGCGGTCATGGCGGAGATCCGCTCCTGCTCGATCGCCGGCTCGTCGGGAATGCACGCCACAATCAGCCCATTGTCATCCACCAACGCGACCCATTCCGGCGAAGGCAGGTCCTTGGCCATCTGGTCCAATACGCGCAGCAACTCAGACTGACGGGTAACCATCGTCTCTCTTAGCAAAGAGTACACCTAACCAGCGACTTGGCCCTTAGAGTATCCTCTCAAAGTCAGCCGGGCAAGCCTTAGTTTTCTCGCGGGTTCCTTTGATATACAATCCGGCCCCCATGCGCCGACGAAGACTCTTCCGCCAAAGAGGTCCACGGCTCGGGCTGCTGCTTGCGGTCCTATACCTTGCATTCCTGACCGCGGTCGCCGGCGGCATTCCACGCTTCGTCCAGCTGCTGAGTGCCCACTTCCTGCTCTCGCTCGCCGCGCTGTTTCTTGCCCTTTCTATGGTGGCTCAGTTCGTGCTGCCGGTTCGGGACTCGCGGGGACGCCGGGCGGTGGTCAGCCGGCTGCTCAACTACACCCTCGGCGAGCGGGGCACCGTGACCTTCGTAAAGGAGGGCCGGGCCCAAGCTGAGCCGGGAGGGCGGGGACCTGGGGTGATCTGGGTGGACTATTTGAGCGCGGCGGTGCTTCGCACCGATCGGGATTTCACCCGCACCATTCTGCCCGGCCAGCTGGCGTTCACGGTCCCGGGCGAGCGACTGGCGGAGGGGCTCGATCTGCGGCGCCAGCGGCGCAGCCTGCAGAGTTCTCCGCCGCCGGCCGGCACTCCGGCCACCGCGGAAGAAGTCAGTGCGATGGCCGTGACCCGCGACGGAATTCCGATCTCCGCCTCGCTTCGAGTGAGTTTTGTCCTGGAACGCCGCCCCCCATTCAAGCGCGGCACAATCGCCGACCCTCCGCCGATCACTCCCTCCGCACCCGCCCTGCAGGCCGCGGCCTCCGGAAGGGTGGTGGCCGGCGAGGATCGACTGCCATGGAGCGATCTCCCGCAGCGGCTGGTCGTAGAACTGTGGCGAGAATTCGTCAAAGAACATCCGCTGGACGACTTTCTCAACCACCCGGCGGCGACCGTATCCGCTATTGCCGCCCAGGTCCAGGAACGACTAGTGGCGGGAGGCGGCCGCTCCGAGCCGGGCGACGAAACTCGATTGTTGCGGGAACGCGGCATTCAAGTTCTCGAGGTGGCCATCGAGAATCCGCAGCTGCCGGAAGAGATCCAGGAAGAGCGGCTGCATGCCTGGTTCGATCGCTGGGCGGGCCCGGTCCAGAAACAGCTTGCGGAGGCCGAGACCCAATTGCGGGAGGCCGGCCGGCGGGGCGAAGCCGAGACCAGCGCCCGCCTGCTTGACCGGCTCACCCACAAGCTTCGCCAGCAGCTGCGCCTCGAACCGGCGCCCGGGCCGCGTGACACCCTGATTCTGCTGCTGGAAGATGCGGCCGAGTACTGCCCGGAAGACAACCGGTTGGCCCATCTGACAAGCCCGGTTCGTTCAGTTCTCGAAGAGGTCAAGGCCCGCGATCCGGAAGGTTGGCCGCGGGGAGAGGACTGATGGCG
The DNA here is from genome assembly GCA_964359225.1 of uncultured Anaerolineaceae bacterium. GTDB lineage: Bacteria > Chloroflexota > Anaerolineae > Anaerolineales > E44-bin32 > JADFRG01. The sequence goes on along the minus strand of CAYHSI010000012.1, from coordinate 17,022 downwards.
CGTATGTCTTCACCCCACAGCACTCCGATGGGCCGGGGACTCGGGAGCCTCCCGATCGGGATGCTGTTGGACCGAGGTCGGGCCGGAGCTCGCGCCCGCCTGGTGCTCACCCTTTCGCTGGTGGTCTCGTATTGGTCACTCGTAACCCTAGTGCTGGATTTTCCTCCTTTGATCGCAGCCGAGACCTTCGAGCGACTGCCGGTCCTCATTGCCGTGTTGCTCGACGTCGTCACCTCTTTCTTCAGCCCGCAGGTGATCGTCTTCCTGTTTCCCATCTTGATCGCTGGAGTGCTCGCACTGCACCTGGGAGCGGCCTACCTCACGGATCTCTTCGAGCTCGAGTCCACCGGCATCGCCTACCGCTATTTGCTCGGGGCGGTGTTCGGGCTTTCGTATCCCGTGCTCACCATTGACCGCGGCCAAGTGGAGGCGCTGGATCAAGCCAATCCACTGCTCCGCATCGGGGGACCGGGCTATCTCAATCTGCACCTCGGGTTCGCCGCAGTCTTCGAGACGATCGACGGCCAACCCAAGATCTATGGCCCGACCCGCGAGCGGAGCGAATTCTTCATCCAGGGTTTCGAACGGCTGAGGGATGTCATCGACTTGCGCGATCAGCTGCGCCAGCTCGATGAAGTACGCACGGCCACCAAGGATGGGATTGTCGTCTACGCCCGCGACGTCCAGATCGTCTTTCGCGCCTATGGTGGGGAGCAACGGACCGCCGGCAGCCCGCTTCCAGTCGAGACCCGGAGCGTGCTCAGCCTCGCCTATGGGGGTCAGGTGGCAGAGGCTGGGCCGAGCCACTGGACCGATACCCTCCCCGACTTGGCTCGCAACGAGCTGGAAGCGTTCGTCGCCGGCCGCACGCTAGAAGAGTTTCTCGCCTTGCCGCAGCAAGCTTCCAAGCGGCGTGACTCGGGGCCGACCCATGTCCACATCCCGCGCCGCGAACTCACTGAGAGTTTCCACACCGCCGCCCGGCGCGCACGATTGAGAGAGCTCGGCTTGGAATTGGTCTGGCTGGGGGTCGGGACCTGGGAAGTGCGGGACGACCAGATCCTATCCACCGACCTGGAAATCGCAGCCGGGCATACCCTCACCGGAGTCGCCCGGGATGAACTGCGGGCCCGGCGGCTGGCCTCTCCCGAACACCTCACCCGGGAACGGCAATTACGGGCCTTCGCCCTCAGCCAAGAGGTCATCGAGGAGCTGATTGCGGCATGGGGCCAGGGAAAACTGCCGAGCCGGTACCGCAGTCAGGAATTGCTCGACCGCTTCAAGCGCCGACTGATCGACCTCAAAGCGCGAGTCGAAGATCAGCACCGGGTCGAGCCGTCCTCAACACTTGACCTGGACCTTCCCGAGCGATTGGGGGAGGTCCTGCACCACCTCGAAACTCTGACCGAACGCAGCCCCACCCGCTGAGGCCGGGGCCGGTTACTGCTGCCGTGAAGGCGAGTTTGCCAGCCTGGCTGCACGTCCACCCCGAGACCCGCGAGGCCCTGGAGGGCCGGCGTCCGGTCGTTGCGCTTGAATCGGCCGTGATCACGCACGGCCTTCCCCGCCCCATCAACCTGGAACTCGCCAGAAGAATGGAAGCAGAGGTCCGTAAGGTAGGCGGGGCGCCGGCAACCACTGCAGTGCTCGGCGGAATGATCCATCTGGGGCTGAGTTCCGAGGAGCTGGAAATGTTGGCCCTCGATCTCAGCGCGGTGAAAGTCAGCCGGCGGGAACTGGGACCCGTGCGGACCGGCGGCCAGTCGGGCGGGACCACCGTTTCAGCGGCCATCTTTATCGCCGCCGCAGCCGGTATTCGGATCTTGGCCACCGGCGGAATTGGTGGGGTTCATCGCGGCGAGTCCGGAGATGTCTCCGCCGATCTCCCAGAGCTGGCCCGCACGCCGGTGGGGGTCGTGTGTTCGGGCGCCAAGGCGATCCTGGACCTGCCCCGCACCCTCGAATGGTTGGAGACCGGAGCCGTTCTGGTCGTGGGGTATCAAACTCGCGAGTTCCCCGCTTTCTACGCCCAGGGATCCGGCCTGACGGTCGGTACCAGCGTGGAGACGCCGGCCGAGGCGGCTCGGTTGCTTCGCTCCCACTGGGAGCTCGGCTCGACTTCCGCGGCCCTGATCTGCGTTCCGTGCCCAGAGTCCGACTCCCTGCCAAGGGACGATGTCGAGCAAGCCATTGAGCAGGCCGAACGGGAGGCCGAGGACAAGGGAGTGCGTGGCCCGGCCCTCTCACCCTTCCTGCTCACTCGCCTGGCGGAACTGACCAGCGGCCGGGCTCTCAAGGCCAACCTGGCCTTACTGCGCAATAACGCGCGGGTCGCGGCGGAAATTGCTTTGGCCCTCAGTTGAACTCATGCGCCATCCCGAGGGGCCATTAACATCGCCGTCCCATGGGGTATGTTAGAATCGCTCGGCTAACGCCCGGCAGTACATGCACATGATCGAAGTCGGCATCGACAGTATCCGCGTCAGTCTCATGTCCCAACACCGCATCGTCATCCTGAAGGATGTCGATTCGGACCGCTTTCTACCCATCTGGATCGGGCCCTATGAGGCGGAGGCCATCACCGCCAGTCTGCAGCAGATCGAAGTCTCGCGGCCGCTGACCCATGACTTGCTGCGCAACGTGCTGAACTCACTCGGCGCGGAGGTCTTACGAGTCAACATCACCGAGTTGCGGGACGACGTCTTTTTCGCCCGAATCATCATGCGGGTGAACGGACAGGAGCTCGAGATCGACTCGCGCCCCTCCGATGCCCTGGCCCTCTCGGTCCGCGCCCACGTGCCAATCTATGTTTCAGAAGGTGTCATGCAGGAGGCCGCCTCTGTGCCGGAGGACGAGCTCGAGTCGGATGAGCTTGGCGAACAGAGCGATGAGCGGCTGGATGTCTACAAGGACTTCGTCGAATCGCTTGACCTGGACGACATGGAAACATCGGGTGGGGATTCCGAGGAGTAACTCCCCTCGCAATTTGTCGCCGGCCTGTGCTCTCAAACAACCTAATCCATAGTCATGACGGCGGGCGACCCCGCCAGTATTCGCCATCCTCACATGAGTGAATTGCCGGTTCCTCGACTGACAACGGACGGTCAGCCTATCCCGCACAACCGGGAGGCCGAAGAGGCCGTGTTGGGTTCGGTACTGGTGAATGCCGAGGTCTACTACGACCTGGCTCACTTCCTCTCCCCCGACGATTTCTTCCTCCATCGCAACCGTTGGATCTGGGAGGCCTTCACCAACCTGCAGGAACAGCGACTCCCGATCGACCTGCTCACGGTGTCGGAAGAGCTCGAACGGCACGGCCGTCTGCTGGAGACCGGCGGGCAGTCCTACTTGACCGGATTGATCAATAACGTCCCCTCCTCAATCCACGCCGAGGCCTACGGGCATATGGTCGAAGAAGCGGCCACTCGGCGGCGATTGCTCGACGCCGCCAATCAGATTGCCCGGCTTGCCTACCAGGCCGATACCATGCTGGAAGATGTGGTCGACGAAGCGGAAAAGGCGGTCTTCGGAGTCAGCGAGCGCCGGCTGCCACATCAGCTGCAGCCGCTGCGGCAGGTGCTGAGCGAGTATTACGACCGGATCGACTACCTGGCCCGCCACAAGGATGAAACGGTCGGAGTGCCGACCGGTTTCATCGATTTGGATCGGCTGTTGGGTGGGCTGCAACCCAGCGACCTGCTGATCATCGCCGGCCGGCCCGGACAAGGGAAGTCCGGCTTCTGCATTTCGGCCGCCAAGAACGCGGCCCAGCTTCACAAGAAGCGGGTGGCGATGTTCTCGCTGGAAATGTCGAATGAGCAGCTGGTTCAGCGACTCATCGCCCAAGAAACTGGGATCAATTCGCAGCGCCTGCGGCTGGGAGAGATTCAGGACGAGGAGTGGCCGTTGTTTACCCAGGCGGTGAGCGTGTTGGGGGACACCCACATCTACCTGGACGACACTCCTTCCATCAGCCCGCTGCAGCTCCGGACCAAGTGCCGCCGGCTGCATATGGAGCTCGGGATCGACCTGATCATCGTCGATTACCTGCAGCTGATGACCGGAGATTCTCGTATCGACAACCGGGTGCAGGAGGTTTCTTACATTTCACGCAACCTGAAGGCCCTGGCCCGCGAACTCAACGTGCCGGTGCTGGCGGCGGCCCAACTATCGCGGGCGGTCGAGCAGCGGGCGGACAAGCGGCCGGTGCTTTCGGACCTGCGCGAGTCCGGCAGCCTGGAGCAGGATGCCGACATCGTGATGTTCATCTATCGGCCCGATCAATACGAGACCGACACCCTCAAGCAAAACATCGCTGAGATCATGGTGGCCAAACACCGCAATGGTCCGGTCGGCAGCGTCGAGCTGATCTTCCGCAAATCGCTGGCGAAATTCGAGAACGCGGCTACTCGCCAATTTCGGCAGGCCGAACCGGCCGGAATCGAAGAGGTCGAGGCATGAACAAGGGGTTTGCCGGTTTCCCGGCGGGCCAGATCCGCTCCACCTCGATCCCCGGTTCATTCTTCAGCGATCTGCTTCCGGCCATCGACCACCTGGGCGAGTTGAAGGTCACCCTGTACGCCCTGTGGAGCCTCTCTCGCTCGGAGGCCGAGTTCCCCTACCTCACCCGTCAACAGATGGTTGAGGACCGGCTTTTGATGGAGGGATTCGACCACTCCCTAAGTTCGGCGGAAGAAATCCTGGATGAATCGCTCGAGCGGTGCGTCGCCCGCGGTAGCTTGCTCAAGGCCAGCCTGGAACTCGAACAGGGCTCGCAAGAGCTGTATTTCTTCAATGACCCCCAGGGCCAGGCGGCGCTTTCGGCCCTCGAGAATGGAAGTTGGAGACCGAGCGGGGAGCCGGAGGCTCCGGTGGAACTCCGCGTTGAGCGGCCGAATATCTTCAACCTTTACGAGCAGAACATCGGACCGCTGACCCCCATGATTGCAGAGCGACTGCGCGACGCGGAGCAGACCTACCCTCAACGCTGGATCGAAGACGCCATTCGGATCGCAGTAGAGAACAATGTCCGCAAGTGGCGCTATGTGGAAGCGATTCTTGATGACTGGTTGACTTCCGGTAAGCGGGAGCGTGAAGATCGTGGCGACACTGAAAAAGCGCGCCGGCGATACCGCCAGGGCGAATTCGCAGATTTCTTCGACGCCTAACGGTTCCGCCGATCTGCTCGGTGACCCCGACTGCCCGCGATGTGGCGGGCTGGGCTATTTGCGAACGGATGTCCCGCGCGGGCATCCGGAGTTCGGCCGACTCGACATCTGCACTTGCCGCACGAACGAACAGCAGGCGCTCTTGCAGGAGAGACTTTTCAGTCAGAGCCGGCTCGACGAGCTTAAGGGGCTCAGCTTCGAGACCTTCAAGCCCACCGGCCGGATCGGCACTTCAGAGGTCGAACAAAAATCGATTGAAGACGCCTTCAGTCGCTCGAAGCACTTCGCGAGCACGCTGGACGGCTGGCTGCTGCTGCAAGGCGGCATAGGAGTCGGCAAGACCCATCTGGCGGCCGCGATCGCCAATCAGGCGGTCACCGACGGGGTGCCAACTCTATTCCTGACGGTCCCCGATCTGCTGGACGAGCTGCGGGCTTCCTATGGTGATGGGGACATCAGCTTCCCCGAGCGCTTCGAGCAGATCCGCTCAGCCCCGCTGATCGTGCTCGATGACTTCGGCAGTCAGCACGCCACCGAGTGGGCCCAGGAGAAGCTCTTCCAGATCCTGAACCATCGCTACGTAAGCCGATTGCCCGTGGTTCTCACCACCAACCTCGCTCTCGAAGAGATCGACCCGCGCTTGAGCTCGCGGATCTCCGATCCGGGGCTGGTCGATCGGGTGTACATCCAGGGCCCCGACTACCGTCGCCCACTGATGGAAGGCAGTCAGAATGAGCTGTCCAGCCTTAGTCTGCACCGCCACCAGACATTCGGAAGTTTCAACATGCGGAAGGGCGAGAAGCTGCCGGCGGAGCAGGTCAAATCCCTTGAAGAAGCCTTCCAGGCCGCCCAGGCTTTCGCCTCGGGGCCTAAGGGCTGGCTTATGCTTGGCGGCAGCTACGGTGTCGGCAAGACCCACCTGGCGGCGGCCATCGCCAACTTCCGAGCCAGCGAGGGGCACCCGGTCACCTTTGTCGTGGTGCCAGACCTGCTCGACCATCTGCGGGCGACCTTCAGCCCGAACAGCACGGTCTCCTACGACCGGCGGTTCGAGGAGATCCGCAACGCCCCGCTGCTAGTCCTGGACGACCTGGGCACCCAGGCGACCACGCCCTGGGTTCGGGAGAAGCTCTATCAGCTCTTCAACCATCGCTACAATGCGGAGCTCCCGACCGTGATCACTTCCGCCAGCACGCCGGATGAGATTGACGCACGGCTGCGGGCCCGGATGGATGATCGCAGATTGTGCATTCGGAAGCTGATCAACGCGCCCTCCTATCGCGGGAGCCGCAAGCGCTGATCTGCCGCCTCTCCTGCGCCGCGGCGGCAAAGGCTGATCCGTCCATGCTCCTGCCGCGGGAGCCGCGGAGGCAGATGTTAGAATTCGTCCGCTGCCCCCATCGTCTAGGGGACTAGGACGTGGCCCTTTCAAGGCTAAAACCGGGGTTCGAATCCCCGTGGGGGCACCACAACGTAAGTTCCCTGTAAGTTCCCCTCACTGCTCTCCGACCTAGAATAGATCCGCAAGCAACCGCGGCCCACTGGCCTCGCGGGAGGTGTCCGTGTCTGGTCCCCGGATTTTGATAGCAGACGATCATCAAGAGACGCTAGAACACCTGGGGCAGATGCTCGGCGAATGGGGCTACGAGGTCATCGCGGCCGATAACGGATATCGGGCCTGGGAAGTGCTCCACAAGCCGGATGCCCCCCGCCTGGCCATCCTCGACCGGCGAATGCCGGGGATCGACGGACTGGAGATCGTCCGCAAGATCCGAGAACAGGGGCAGGAGCCGCACATCTATGTGATGCTGCTCACCGTCTACGACAACGAGACCCATGTCGTCGACGGGTTGTCGGCCGGGGCGGACGACTACATCGTCAAACCATTCCGGGCCCACGAACTGCATGCCCGCTTGGAGGCCGGCCGCCGGATCCTGGAAATCCAGGAACAGCTCATCCGGACCCGAGACGAACTGCACTCTCAGGCGACCACCGACTCCGTCACCGGATTGTGGAACCGAGGCGCGATCGTCGAGATTCTAGAGCGCGAGCTCTCGCGGGCGGTTCGGATCAATTCGTCGCTGGGCATTGTGATCATCGACATCGACAACTTCAAGAACATCAACGATTCCTTCGGTCACCAGGCCGGAGATAGTGTGCTGCTGGAGTGCGGACAGCGGATGCGGGGCAGTGTTCGTACCTACGATGCAACCGGCCGCTACGGCGGCGACGAGTTCCTCTCGGTTTTCCCAGGCTGCAAAGTGGACGAAGCGGTAATGCTCGGAGAACGGCTGCGGCGAGAGATCGCCAGGCAGCACGTGACCCTCGGGCTGGCCCCGATTTGGGTCACCGCCAGCGCCGGGATCGCCTCCAGCGATCTGTTCCCAGAAGTCCCGGCCGAGCAGCTGATCGCGCTGGCCGACCAGGCTCTCTACCGCGCAAAGCGCGGCGGGCGCAACCGGCTGGAAATCGCCGAATCGCCTCAGTTGGCCCCCTCAGACCTCTAGCTCCTCCACGTTTCCAAGCTTCCCCCAGCTAGTCCCTGGCAGCCGGTTCACACCCCGCCGCCCCGTTCCGGACGTTAGAATGTTCGTTGAGAGGAGCTTGGTGGATTGATTCTAGTTACCGGCGGCGCAGGATACATCGGCAGCCATCTGGTTCGACGCTTGGCGGCAGCCGGCGAACCGGTGCGGGCGCTGGTGCGCGATCGGGCGCGAGTCGAACGCGAGGGGCGGCTGCCTGGGCCCGAGGTCGAGATCGTTGTGCGAGACGTTCGCTCCCCGGCCGGCCTTACCCAGGCCATGCAGGGCGTGCGCATCGTGATCCATACGGTCGCAATCGCCATAGAGAAGGCAGGACAACAATACGAAGTAACGAACTTCCAGGGTACGGTAAATGTAGTGACTGCGGCGAAAAGTGCCGGCGTTCGGCGCTTCATCCACCTGTCACAGCTAGGCGCAGATCCCGACCTGCCCTATCGTTTTCTGGCTTCCAAAGGCCGAGCCCAAGCCTATGTAGCGGCCTCCGGCCTGGACTGGACCACCTTTCGGCCTTCGGTCGTCTGGGGGCCGGAAGATGAATTCGCCAATACCTTCGCCCGACTGGTCCCCTTCACCCCGGTGATCTTTCCGATCGTCGGCGACGAGACCTCAAGGTTTGAACCGGTGTGGGTCGAGGACCTAGTCACCAGTGTCGTAAAGGTGCTAGGGGATTCCTCCACCTTCAGCCGAGAGTACGAGCTGGGCGGACCCGAGGTGCTCACTCTTGAAACGATCGAGCGTCTAACGCTCCAGGCGGTCGGCGCCCGCCGGCGCTTTGTCCGCTTCCCGCTACCGATGATTCGGCTAGTCGTGGCGTTGATGGAGCTGATCCTGCCCTCACCGCCCGTCACCCGCAGCCTGCTGGAACTGCTTGCCGTCCCCAACGTGACCGAGCGAAACAGCCTGGCCCGCTTCGTGCCGCAGCCGAGAGCCTTCATCCCAGAGAATATCGCGGCGTATATGCGCCAGTTTCGCCCGGCGGCCACCTTAGCCCGCTTTCTCGCCCGCTAGTACTTCGGCGCTACTGTAAGGAATCTGATAACCCAAACCTCGCTGCGCTAAGGTCCACGAAAGCTCGCCCATGTAGAATGGTCTCATGATACAGGATAGACACATGCCGCCGAGCAAGAATCTGTTCGAGACCCCTCCTCCCCGCACCGTACTCGTCATTGACGATGAGCGTGGCTTCTGCGACGTGGTCTCGGTGATCCTGGAAAGCCAGGGATATGAAGTACAACAGGCCTACGAAGCGAACGATGCCTTTGGCCTGCTAACGGAGACCGTCCCGGACCTGATCCTGACCGATCTGATGATGCCCGAAATCGATGGCTTGAGCTTGATCCGCCGCCTCCGAGAAACGCCGAGCTGGGCCCAGATCCCGGTCGTGATGATCAGTGCCCACTCAGAGCCTGAAATCCAAGAGTCCGCCAGGGAGGCCGGCGCGAGCGGCTTTATCGCAAAACCCTTCTCGGCCACTGAGCTGCGAGCGACGGTCCGGGCTTATTTTGTGGAGAATTGAACCAATGACACCTGCGATCACTTCCGCGATTACCCTGGCGATCACCTAGACCTAACTCGCTCATATCGCGGAACTCGGTCCGGTTCCGATCCGATGCCGCATGGAGCTCCTCCGTTACTCTGGAGGAGTTTTCTGTTTTCGGGGTGCTTTATCGAGGGACGATGCCGTTGCCGACGAGCTTGGCCAGTTCCGAGCCCTCCAGCCGAAAGGAGCCGTCGGGCTTGAGGCTAGTTTGCATGCGCAGTACCCGGCCGAGGATCTTCGTCCAGACGCAGAAACGCAGCTCGAACCCGCCCCCTCCCAGGGCAGTTACCACTGGAGCCTCGACCTGCTCGGCGATCGAGGCCAGCAGGGCCTCCTCCTCGGCGAGCTGAGCGTACAGCTGGGCGGGGTCCCCCATGAGCTTTCGCTGCGTCTCGCTCAGCCGCGGTATCTCGGCGGTGCTCTGGATGACCTGCGGCCAGCCCAGGTAGTTGAGCTTCGTCTCACACAGCAGGCTCAGCACTCTGGCACTCTCGTCGGGGAGTGAGCCCAAGATCGGCTCCCGACGCAGGAACTCCTCGAAATCGGCGTCGTCTGCGTGATTGTCCAGCCAGAGGATCTTTCCCCCGCGGTAGGTGGCGACAACCGCCGAGAGTGCCATTTCAGAAATTTCAAAGACTTGAGCAGAGAGGTCCGACCACAATGGACCGCTCTTGACCCGAGCCATTCTCGGATCCAACCAGGCAAAACTCTTGGCACGGGATTGATCGAACATTCCCCTGGGCCGCGGGCTGGGAGCCGGTCGGTTTACCTCAGGGTGGAACAGACTTCGGCTTCGAAAGAACAACGACAGTTGTAGGGCGCGCAGCAGACCAGGCGACTCGGCCTGGGAAGCTGGTCCCGCGACTGGAGAAGAGTTCATAGCCATGTCGGTCGTCGTTCCTTAGGGCGTCGTGGGTTGGGGCGCCGAGTCTTGGAGCCCATCATGAGGAATGCCCGAGGCGATGATCCAGCTATCCGTCAGGAAGTCTCTTATGTACAGGAACCCGGGTCGCATCACGTTGTAGATGTTGGGATAGTTCTCAGAGATGAGCAGCTGACGGATCGCGGCCAGGCCTCCTTCCGTCCCACCCTGGGCAAACCCATTCTGGAAGGCAAAGATATCTCGGCTCAAATACCAGGATGGGTTGACCTCAATCTTGTTTCCGAGCACCCACTGAGCCACGGCCGCCTTCGCCTCCACCTCTGCCCCGAGTCCGATCGTGCCTCGCTGGAGGGAATGAGCCACTTCCTCGTACAGGGCCGCCGCCGTCGATCCGGGATATTTGGCGTCCGCCGACACGAGAATGCCTGATCCTCGCCGGATGCCCCCCGCTACACCAATCCCCTCGGCCGATTCGACCGGCACTTCTCCGGAACGGAGCAGCCGGCCAACGTTCTGTCCTCGGAAGCTAGCTCCGGTCTGTTCGAGAATCTGGACTCCCGGCTCGAGGCTTGCAGGGACCTTCTGCGGAACGAGGTGGTTCACTCGGTTCACCAGGCCGAGCGGCCGAGCCAAGGCGTACGTCCCGGATACATCGCCGGCCAGCATGGTGCCAGTGAAGATGACATCCCAGCCTCGGTCGAGCCCCTGGCCACGTTCATCGATGGCGGAAGCGAACTCTCCAATATCCTGCGGCAGCCTGAACGGAGTGGTGACGATGCCCCAGATGAGCAGTCCAACCCCCTGCACGCCAGCTTTTGCTAACTCAAGCTCCTCCTGCACGACCCCTTGGAAACCCCGACCGGCGTCGTCCCAGCGGCCTTCGAGCCCGGCCTGTGCGGTGTACCCGACCGTCAAGGCGTACATTCTCGCGATGTCCTCCCACGACTCCAGGCCGTCCCAGAGCATTCGGTGGAAGGCGGCCATCCGAGGGTTTCGATTCGGGTCGCCGATGCTTTTCAGGGAATCTGCGATCGCGCCCATCGCGCTGTAGACGACAGGATTGACGTTTTGATCATACCAATCCCATCCGTCGGCCATGCCGATGATGAGCGGTGCCCACCAGGGACGGTCACCGTTCGGTCGGGGATCTGAAGCCGGAGAGGCGGCCAGGACTTGGGCGAACCGGTCGCGGTAGGCCAGGTCTGCCGCTTCGAAGGCGTCAACGATCCTCTCGACGTGGTCAGCCAGCTCCGAAATCTCACGGTGGCGCTGCATATAGCGGGAGTGGATCTCCAACCCATCCGCCTCAACCCGCGGACCAAACTCTCCGTCGTAGCTCGGCGCCCCTCTGGTGATCTGCAGTGCTGTATCGGCGATCGTGCGATGTCCCTCTGCGTTCAGACGCAGGTTGGCAATCTCTTGCCGCATGTAGGGGAGGTCGACTCGGATGTTTGCCACGGTTCGTCTACCCTGGGCTCACCCTGGCTCGTAGATCGTCTCGAGGACCGTCTGCCAGATTGGGACTTGCAAACGGGCGATGCGATCCGCCTTCTCACCCAAGAAGGCCGAGTCCGCGGCGGATGCTCCGGGCTGGACTGCAAAGTCAAGCAGGAAGCGACGCTTGGCGGCACCATTCCAGTTCTGGTCGAGGCCGGTTTGGATTGAAGCTAGGTCGGCCGCGAGCGCCTCACCCCGCTCTCGGAGACCACGCAATTGGGCGGCGATAAGTTCCGCCTCGAGTGGCACTATCTCTTTCGGGCGACGAACCGGGATTTGAACGAAAGGCATCTCCTGGTCAAGCCTCTCCGGCAGGGCGGGCCTAGATTCAGGCCGGCAACTGGAGTTCAACTCTACTATTCACGAGTAGGAATGTCATCCCTCAAAAGTAGGAAGTACCTGGGCGACTTGACCGCTCTGCCTAGCCAATTTAGAATTCCGGCTGTCCCGGGGCTGAAAGGGCTATGAGAACCCGTCGCATCGTTTTGTGGGTGATTTCGCTCGGCTTTGGCGTGGTGGGCACGATCGGCACGGTCCTTATTTTCGGTTCTGACTTCAATCGTTTTTGGACCAACTTCCTGTTCAAGGGAGACTTGCCGCTGCTGCTGCTGGTGGGGTTTGGCAGTCTGGCGTTCATCTGGCTCGACCTGATCTTGCAAACCCAGTACCTCAAGCGCTAGTCCGTCTCCCGGTTTCCTGATAGTTTTTGCCAGCCCGCCGCCGATATAAGCAGTCGGTGCATTACCACCGATGATTGACTCGCGTCTGGCGGGTTTCTACAACTTGGACCTGGCCCAGCGCCAGGCGCTGCTCTCCGCGTCCACCGGCCTCGATCTCTCGCCGATCACCGGGTCTGGCGGCCTCAGCGCTGCCCAGGCCGATGCCATGATCGAGAATGTCGTAGGAGTCTTCGGGCTGCCGCTCGGAATCGCAGCCAACTTCGTCGTCAACGGGAAAGACGTCTTAGTTCCCATGGCCATCGAAGAGGCTTCGGTCGTGGCTGGGGCTTCCCATATTGCCAAGCTGGTCCGTGAGTCGGGCGGATTTCGGGCCGAAGCCGACCCCTCGCACATGATCGGGCAGATCCAGCTGGTGGATCTCGACGATCCGGCCGGCGCCGAGAGTGCGCTGATGGCCGCGGAGACCGAGATCTTGGCCGCCGCCGACGCGGCCAACCCGCGGCTGCTCGAACTGGGAGGCGGGGCCCGCGGCATAGAGGTCCGCCGGATCGAGCAGTCCTCATTCGCTCCGATGCTGGTGGTGCACTTGATCTATGACACAGTCGATTCGATGGGCGCCAACTCGGTCAACACGGTGTTGGAGAGCATTGCGCCGATGATTGAGGCGATCAGCGGCGGCCGGGCCCACCTGCGAATTCTCTCGAACCTCGCCGACCGGAGGCTGGCCAGAGCGAGCTGCAGCATTCCGCCGCGAACTCTACGCTCCGAGCAATACGACGGCGAGCAGGTTCGGGACGGAATCATCGAGGCCTGGGCCTTCGCGGCCGCCGATCCCTATCGGGCGGCGACCCACAACAAGGGAATCATGAACGGGATCGACGCGGTGGTGATCGCCACCGGAAACGATTGGCGGGCGGTGGAAGCCGGGGCCCACGCCTTCGCCGCCCGCAGCGGCCGCTACCAACCGTTGAGCCGCTGGTCGACTGACGATCGGGGACAGTTGGTGGGCGAGCTCGAGCTTCCGATGGCGATCGGGACCGTGGGGGGCGCCACCCGATCTCACCCAGTCGCTCAGGTCTGTCTGGCGCTGATGCAGGTCCAGAGCGCGCGGGAGCTGGCCAGTATTGTGGCTGCAGTGGGGTTGGCTCAAAACCTGGCGGCCTTGCGTGCGCTGGCCACGGAAGGGATTCAGCGCGGTCATATGGGGCTGCACGCCCGGCAACTGACCCGAGTCGAGGGTACCCATCATGACTGAAAATCATCTAATGAAACCCTACCGGCCAGTTGGATTTACCGGCTACGGAGCCTACATCCCGCAGTTCCGCCTGCCGGCAAGCGAGGTGGCTCGGATTTGGACGGGCGGCCAAGGTGGGCTCCCGGTCGAGGAGAAGGCGGTCGCCGGGTTGGATGAGGACGTGATCACAATGTCGATCGAGGCTGCCCGCAATGCGCTGGCCCGATCGGCTATCAGTCCGTCCGCCATCCGGGCGGTCTGGGTTGGTTCGGAGTCGCACCCGTACGCGGTCAAGCCGACTGCGACCGTCGTCGCGGAGGCGATCGGCGCTACCCCGCACACTCAGGCTGCCGATTGGGAGTTCGCCTGTAAGGCCGGAACCGAAGCCATTCAGGCTGCCATTGGTTTCGTCGGCTCTGGCATGGCCGAATATGCGCTGGCAATTGGAATGGACACCGCCCAGGGTCGGCCGGGTGACGCGTTGGAATACACCGCCGGCGCAGGCGGGGCGGCCTTTCTGCTTGGGCCGGCAGAGAACTCCCTCTGCACGATCGAAGGTTCCTACTCTTTCGCCACCGACACCCCGGACTTTTGGCGCCGGGCGAATGAGACCTACCCGGAGCACGGGGAACGCTTCACGGGCGAGCCGGCCTATTTCAAACACATCACGACCGCGGCCGAGTCCTTGATGCAGTCGACCGGAACGACCGCGAGCGATTTCCGCTATGTCGTCTTCCACCAGCCCAATACGAAATTTCCACTCCGGGTGGGCAAGGAGCTGGGTTTTCGAGAAGACCAGATTGAGACCGGCCTGCTGGTGCCGCAGATCGGAAATACCTACGCCGGCTCAGCGATGGTGGGACTGACCGCTATCCTCGACGTCGCCGAAGCGGGGGATCGGATTCTGATGGTGTCCTATGGATCGGGGGCCGGTTCGGATGCCTTCAGCCTGCAGGCCACCGAGCTGCTCTCCGTACGCCGCTCCGCCGCTCCGGATACGCTGAGCTATATCCGCCGGCGGACCGAAATCGATTACGCCACCTACGCCCGCTTCCGGGGGAAGCTGGTCACGAAATGATGGATGGACGCTCACCGGTTCTGGTCGCCGGGATCGGGATGACCCCGGTCGGCGAGCACTGGGATGTCTCGCTGCGCAACCTGGCGTTGGACGCGATGAGTGCCGCCATGCAAGATGCCGGCGGGCTCCGCCCCGAAGCGCTGTACGTGGCCAACATGCTGGCGCCGGCGCTCTCCGGGCAGTCGCACCTGGGGGCTTTGCTGGCCGACTTCGCCGGGCTGCGGGGTATCGAGGCTACGACGATCGAGGCTGCCGGAGCTTCGGGCGGGGTGGCCGCCCGTCAGGCCTACCTGGCCGTTGCTTCAGGCGCGGTGGAGGTGGCCCTGGTCCTGGGCGTGGAGAAAGTCACCGACAAGGACAGCGGACAGGTCGAGGCAGCGCTGGCCACAGCCAGCGACGCAGACTATGAGGCGATTCAGGGAGTGACCGCCGGCGCCCAGGCCGCCCTGCTGATGCGACGCTACCTCTACGAGCACCAGGCCCCGCCGAACGCCCTGGCGGGATTCAGCCTGGTGGCTCACCAGAATGCCGTAGCCAATCCAAACGCGATGTTTCGCAAGGCGATTAGTCTGGAACAGTACTCCAAGGCCCAAATGGTCAGCGATCCGCTCAATACGTACGATGCCGCGCCCATGGCCGATGGCGCCGCGGCATTGGTGCTGACCCGAGCTGAGACCCTCCAGAACGCAGAAGCGCGCCCGGCAGTCGAGATCGCCGGCTCGGCGGTTGCCACCGCCGCCATGTCGGTCCATGACCTTCTCGATCCGCTGGGCCTGCCGGCCGCGGCGAGCAGCGTGCAAGCTGCCCTGCTGCGATCGGCAATCCAAACTGAGCAAGTTGATTTGTTCGAGCTGCACGATCGGTTCTCGATCTTCGCAGCCCTCTCGCTGGAGGCCGCCGGGTTCGCCGAACGCGGGGGCGGTTGGCTGCTGGCCAAGCAGGCAGAGATCACCTTGAACGGCCGCATCCCAATCTGCACCTATGGGGGCTCCAAGGCCCGCGGGGAACCCGGCGCGGCGACCGGGGTCTACCAGCTGGCCGAGGCCGTCTTGCAATTGCAGGGGCGAGCCGGTGAGAACCAGGTCCCAGGAGCCTTCGTCGCATTGGTCCAGTGCCTCGGCGGCGCGGGCGCGACCGCCGCCACCCACGTCCTGCAGCGCACTTCAAACGGGATCTGATAGTTTCTGATAGGCGGGGCAGAATAGATTCGGAGCATGGAAACCTCGCGCCATTGGAGGCTCAGACAGCAGCGCTACGCACTGGTCGGGGAAGAGTGCCCGAACTGTGAGTTGAAGATCTTTCCGCCGCGGGACATCTGCCCAGACTGTGGGCATGAGGCTCGGACCCTTTTTCAGTTCAGCGGGCGGGGGGAGGTCTATTCCCACACCACCGTGTATCAGGCTCCCGCCGGCCACACCGAGGCCGCTCCTTACCCGCTGGCCATCGTCCGCTTGGAAGAGGGACCGCTCGTTACCGCCCAACTGACCGATCTGGCGCATCAACCGGTTGAGATCGGGATGCCGGTTGAGATGGTTACCCGCAAACTCAAGTCGGATGGCGAACGGGGCATGCTGGTCTACGGATACAAGTTTCGCCCACGGCTTCCACAGGGCGAACTGAGCTAAGCAACCCGAGATTTCCCTTGACCGCGGCCGCCTCAAAGGCGGCCGACTGCTTTCCCCCACCCGTTAGGCACAACTCTTGCAGCTTTACCTCGCTTGCACAGCCAATTCGCTTGTGCTAGGATGCCCGGCCGTTCCGACGAGAACAGGGGCGGAACCCTCTCAGGAGGAGTCAATGACTGTCACTCGATTCTTGGTCGCCAGCGCTCTACTCGCGTTGGTCGCCGCCTGTACCCGTTCAGCTTCAACCCCACCCCCAGGTGAGGAGGTGGCCCCGTCGCAGGATAGCCAGCAGGCGACAATGGAAGCGGTGCGCTCCGCTCTGCTCACTCAGACGGCCGAGGCAGGTGGACCTGCGGAGCAGGCTACCCCGGTCCCGATCGTTGCTCCGACTGGAACCGCCGTGTCCGATCAAGTGACCGCGACGGAGGGGGCAGAGGAGTTTGTGGAATACACCGTCAAAGCCGGCGATTGGCTCTTCCAAATCGCCGAAAGCTTTGGGGTTGATCCGCAGGCCATCGTGGACCTGAACGGATTGGCCTCCGAAAGCCAGGTGCAGGCCGGCCTGGTGCTCAAGATCCCTCCCAGCTCGGGACTCCCGGCCACACCGATCTCCGGCACCATCGTGGCGGGCGGCCAAGTCCATGTGGTCAAGCTAGGAGAGTGGATCTGGCAAATCGCCCGGATCTACGGGGTGGATCCACAAGCGATCATCGACGCCAACAACCTGGCGAACCCGGGCCTGATCTTCCCGGGAATGGAGCTCAAGATCCCGTA